>JAFVXS010000010.1 GCA_017501025.1 Alistipes sp. | reverse complement strand
GTGTCAATAAAGAATGTTTGGGCACGCTGTGTAGGCAACAATACGGTCAGCGACGAGATATCGTGACCGTATTGCTTAAATAACTGTTCGGCAAGTTCCGACAAAAATGTATGTCGTTGCTCTTTATTAGGCATATAGGGCAATTTAATTAACCTCTATGACATCGCCACCAAAGAGCGAATTTTGGCTACGTATAATTGTCGGATGGCCTTTGTAGAGCAATTTTGCCGATGTGGACATTGCACTTTCAAGACGTTCGGCAACCGTAATCTTAACCTCTGCGTTGTGCGATGCGGTGACGAATGCTGCCGTACTGATAAGTTCAAAACCGTTGATGAACGATGTCGTCGTGTTGAGTTTCAAATAGCGGGTTATACCTTTGATATCAAGTTTGCTGCGACCCGTACACTCGATTGCGATATCGGTGGTATTAACCTCGATAGTCAAATTTGCACCATTTTGGAGCGATAAATCGGCCATTGTCTCGGTAATCGGACTCTCAAAGAGTGCTGTGGCGTGAGCAATGCGGATATCTTTCAAAGACTTGTAATATACCGTTACAGATGTACGTGTAGTGCTTTTGCTGTCGAGTCGTTCGCTGATGTGCAGCGTTCCCTCCTTGTCGATTTCAGCCTTGAAACGCGACGAGAGATTTCCTTTTGTATCATAGATAAGTTTCAGCTCTTCGTTATTTCGTACTTGCTTGAATACCAAATCCATAGGGCCATCGATAACAACCTGACCGAATGGTGCAAGATACTCTGTCTTCGAGGCATTCTGTACTCGTTCCACTTCGAGCGATGCACGGCTGTCGGTTGGGTTACGGTCGAGCTCTTGACTCGAATATTTCTGCTGTGCATTGACAGCAACTATGCTCAATGCGATATAGACGATAAAGGATAGAAACTTCTTCATATTTGCGAAAGTTTTAGAGGTTTTGCAAAAATATTAACGTATTCTGTCGGCAGCACGCACCAACAGCTCATCGCGGAAGATCGCACGCATTGCCAAAATAATCAAAATAATTGAGACAATCGGACAAACAATACCTGTGAACGATAAAACGAGGTGCGAGAATGTTATACCCTCGAACACCTTGTTGCAGAGTATGTAGATGTATATCGCTCCTAAAAGTATATCTCCCAACAACAAAACTGCCTCTGCACCGCATAATCTGATTTGAAGTTGGCGACGTTTATACAAGAAGATGGTAATAAATGGCAGGGCTGCGGATAGTACCAATAAACTACCGAGCCATATAGGCAATGATGCGAGTTGCTCTCCCTCTGCTGCAATCGAAAATGGCGAGAATACAACTTCGCGGCCATCGACCAAGATGGTTGCAATAGGCGTGCAGGTTGTTATTACCATCATTACAGATACGATAAGGAGGTATAGGGTTTGAATACGCTGAATCATATTTTTTTGTCTATTAAATATTTGTTTCTGTCACTTGAATTACGGTTGATTAGTTCGCCGAGGAAGCCTGCCAAAAAGAGCTGTACTCCCAAAATTATGGCAAGAATCGATAGATAGAAGAGCGGCTGGTCGCTGATGGCACGCAATGGCATATCGTGCAACTGCTTGTAGAGCTTGTCGATGATAATCCAACACGTTGTAAAGCCACCGATAAGGAACATAATTGTTCCAAGCGAGCCGAAAAAGTACATCGGTGAGCGTCCGAATTTTGACATAAATGTTACCGAAATCAGGTCGAGGTAACCCTTTACCATTCGCTCCATTCCGAATTTCGATTTTCCATATTTGCGTGGTTGGTGATGTACCTCTACCTCGCCTATGCGGTTAAATCCTGCCTCTTTTGCCAATATCGGGATATAGCGATGCATCTCGCCATAGACCTCGATAGCCTTTATTACATTGCGTCGGTAGCACTTCAATCCACAATTGAAATCGTGGAGTTTTATGCCGGAACATACGCGAGCCGTGAAGTTGAAGAATTTGCTTGGCCAGCGTTTCGATATTGGGTCGTAACGCTTTCGTTTCCAACCCGATACGATGTCGTAGCCCTCCTCCACAATCATCTTACGCATCTGCGGAATCTCGTCGGGTGAATCTTGCAGGTCGGCATCCATCGTAAATACAACCTCGCCACGAGCAGCCTCGAAACCGCAATACAATGCGGCAGATTTGCCGTAGTTGCGAGCAAAGCGTATTGCCTGAATTGCATCCGAAAAGTCGGTTTTCAATGCTTCGATAACATCCCAAGAGTCATCCGTAGAGCCATCGTCAATCAAAATCACTTCGTATGTGAGGCGATTAGATTGGCATACACGGTCAATCCACTCAACGAGTTCACGAAGTGATTCGCATTCGTTGTAGAGGGGAACAACAACCGATATATCGTAATTTTTCTGCATTACTCCTCTTTGTTCGTGTCAAAAAGTTTTGGTGTATGCTTTGTGAAGGCAGCAACTACCAATCCCGCAATCAAACCACCGAGTATATAGTTCCAGATGCTCGAAGCGATAGTCGAGAAGATGGAAGGCTCCTCTTGTTGCAGAATCTGGTTTACCATTTGGTTCATATTGCCCATCATTGCAGAGGCCTCCGGTGTCGATTTTACGATTGCAACCATTGTCTCGGCAAGTTTTGTTACATACTCTGTATGTCCAATGATAAAGTGGCGGAGAATGTAGCTGCCAACACCAACGATCGTTCCGGCGAGTATTGAAACAGCAATCATATACGACAAACCATTACCATAGGTAAAAACTTTGACTTCGCCCTGCTGTTCCATTACATTTGCAGCATACGATTTTGTAAAACGGAAAAGGAGGTAGATGTAGAGAGCAACAGCGACAATCCACTCAAAACCAACAACTTTTACCCACGCCATTGTTCCGCCATATATGATGGCACACTGCTCGAAACAGTGCGAAACTACCATAATACCACCGAGAATAGCACCCTTTGTCAAGAGGTCTCTCCAAAACTGATTTACTTTCATTTGATACAAAAATTAGAATTACTACCGCAAATATATAAATTTATTTGTTATTTACACCCTTCAAAGCTCGCAAATATTGTCGTGAATTTGCATTATGTTCCCTCAAAGTGCGTGCAAAATTGTGACGTCCATCAAATTCGGGCTTTGCACAGAAGTATAGATAGTTGTGTTCGGTATAATTCAATACAGCGTCGATGGCGGCTATGCTTGGTATGCAGATTGGTGCAGGAGGCAGCCCCTGATTGATGTATGTGTTGAATGGCGAACGTGTGCGAGTATGCTTGTGCAGTATGCGTGTGAGTGTAAAGTCGCCCAAAGCGTATTTAACTGTCGGACAGGCTTGTAACGCTATTCTGCGACGCAGACGATTGATATATACACCCGCAATCAGCGGCATCTCTTCGCGACATTTTGTCTCTTCATATACAATCGATGCAAGCGTGATAACTTGATATTGTGTCAATCGTGTGCGTTTGAGTTTCGCTACCCTCTCTTCGTTCCAGAAATTGTCGCTTTCGCGTTTCATACGACGAAGCAAATCTTCGGGTGTAATCGTCCAATATATTTCGTATGTATTGGGGATAAATGTTGCGATTAACGAATCTTTTACATTGCCGAGTTCTGCCCGTAGTTTTGTATCGTGCATCGCTGATATTATTTGCATTGAGTCACAGGCGATTTGCTTGGCTATCTGCTGTGATAGTTGAGGTAGTGTGCGACAGTTGTTAATTACCAATTTTATGGGTGTTTGGTCACCTAATGCCAATCTGCGAGCAAGTCGAATAACGTTTGTTGCAGGCTCGATTTCGTAATAACCCGGCTTGAAACGTCGCTCCAAATTGATGTGTGATGCGTAAAAATTAAATGCTGCCGACTGGATATTTGACTCGATGATACCGTCTATCTCTGCACGAACTTCGGCATAATTACTCTTATGGTCGATGCGTATTGTAGTTTTTGTATCTATTGCAGAGCCGTAAAATGCGTAGTATGCAATTGCCGCAGTACCAATCAATAAGAGGGTTAAAACGCTACCTGTGATGTATATCTTTTTGAGAAAATTTTTACTCATTGTTTAATTTTTTTTTGCAAAGATACAAAAAATGTTCTACTTTTGCACTCGGGTAAGT
>JAFVXS010000083.1 GCA_017501025.1 Alistipes sp. | reverse complement strand
CGTGCTGCAACCTTGCCGAGAGTTTCGAGAACTCGGCATCGGTGACCGTAGGTTACAGCGATGCAATATCGGGAGCCCGACAGATTAAGATGCTCGGTTTGGCAGGTACCTACACACAGATACTCGACGAAAATCGTGCAATTATGCGTGGTTTGAGTGCCCCATACGGTTTGGGTTACACTCCGGGTATGTGGCTCAACTCTATTCAGGTCTCAAAGGGTGTTGCCTCGGTTACGGCAGGACACGAAGCCGTGACAGGTCAAATCAACCTCGAACACCGTAAGCCAACCGACGAGGAGCGACTCTTTTTGAACCTATACTTCGACAACGAACTCAAACCTGAACTCAACCTATCGTCGGCGATACCCGTAACAAAAGATAAGCGTCTTTCGACCGTAATTATGGCTCACGCATCGCTCGATACAAAGAGTTACGACCACAACAAAGATGGTTACAAAGACCTCCCTATGGCTCGCCAATTCAGTGCTGCCAACCGCTGGCTCTATCAAGGTAACGGCGGTATGCAGATTCGTTGGGGTGCAAAATATGTGAACGACCACCGCGTAGGAGGACAAATCGATTTCAAAGAGGGTTGGCGTCGTAATGATGAGAACGGCACCCCTTGGCGTGATTGGTGGCATCGCGACAATATCTATGGCTCGGTAGTGGCAAATCAGGAGGCAAATGCCTTCTTCAAATTGGGTAAACCCGTAGGCAAAGCACTCTATAACAAAGAGAAAGAGGAGGAGATTCGCTCGAATATCGCAGTTGTTGTCGATTACCATTTCTTCGAGGAGGATGCCTTTTTCGGAGCCGACAAAGCCTATTTCGGACGACAGAATATGGCAAATGCAAACCTCTCCTATGCCCACTACTTTACGCCTCGTTCTTCGTTGATTATGGGTATTGGCGGCTCGGCTCGATTTGTGGACGAGAGACTAACCGACCAGACTTGGGGCAATACGCAATATTGGGCAACAAGCGATGCAACAAACATCGACCGCCTATTCAACCGTACCGATAGCGAAGTAGGTGCTTTTGCAGAGTACACCTACAACATCGAGGATAAGTTCTCGTTGGTTGCAGGTATGCGTTACGACTACAATTTCTACTTCCGCAAGCACCTCTACACACCTCGCGGACACGTGAAGTGGAACATCTCGCCTACTACGGTCATACGTGCATCGGCTGGTTTGGGTTGGCGTCCGACCGATGTAATTACAGACAACATCGGAATACTTGCTACGGGTCGCCGTATCGTATTTGACGAGGGTTACAACCACACCTTCGACCGTATGGAGTTTGCCCTGACTGCGGGAGGCTCGTTTGCACAGACATTCTCGACTATCGACCACAACGATATGACTATCAGTGTCGATTACTTCCGCACACAACTCTTCCATAGTGTCATAGTGGACCAAGAGCGTGATGCAAACAATATCTATATCTACTCCACCGACGGCAAATCGTACACAAACACCTACCAGATTGATATCACTTGGAATCCCGTGCAGCGACTCGACATCTTCGCAACATTCCGCTACACCGACAGCCACTACACCATCACTCGCAACGATGGCTCGCAGCGTTTGGTTGAGCGTCCTTTGGTAGGAGAGTTCAAGACGTTGATAAATATCCAATACGCAACACGCCACCGCAAGTGGGTATTCGATGTCACCGCACAGCTCAACGGTCGCAGCCGTATTCCTGTGCAGGATGGCAATGTGGATGCAGCAGAATACTCGCCTATCTACCCTATGTTCTATGCCCAAATCAGTCGTCGTATCAAGGCGTGGGACATCTACGTAGGTTGTGAGAATATCGGCGGATATCGACAGAAAAACCCTATTTTGGGAGGCGACAACCCATACTCGCCAACATTTAACTCGTCGTGCGTATGGGGTCCGTTGATGGGCCGCAAAGTATATATCGGCGTAAGATTTAACCTATATTAAAGTGAACAAACAAAAACCATAAATGATTATGAAAAAGTTATTATTTATCGTTGCATTGGTACTTTTGACAGGCAATGCAATGGTACAGAAGAGTGCAAAGAAGCAGAAGAGCATCACTTCGACCGTATTTGTAACCGATGTTGATTGCGAAGGTTGTGCAAAGAGAATCTACGACTATCTTCCATTTGTTCGTGGCGTGAAGGATGTACAAATCGATGTTAAGGAGCGTACCGTAACCGTATCTTACGACGCGGCGAAGAGCAGTGTCGAGGCTTTGACAAAGGAGTTTGACTACGTTAAGGTTAAGGTATTCAAGGCTTGCACTCCGGAGGAGTATAAGCACCACAAGGAGCACCACCATCACCACCACTCTCACGAGGGGCACTCGCACAGCGGACATTCGCACTAAATCGCAGTGCAACATATAGCATCAACGGGTGTGTCTAAAACTTGTTAGACACACCCGTTTTGTTGGAAGTTGTATTAAAAGAGGGATTTCAAGGCTTGCAAAGCCCCAAAAACAGCAGTTTACTTGGCGTGAATAAGGATTTTGAGGCAAGCGTAACGCAGCAATCACTTGTTAGACAGCTCCATTTTATACGCCCCCAAAAAAGCGTAAATTTCGCCTATCTAAATAGTTATCGTATCGAATTCATACGGATACTCGCCTTAACCAATGCGATGGCACGGATACGGTCTATGGCAACATCCTTATCGGCGTGGTGCGGATTTTGGCTGACAAGACGGATATAGCCATCGCGGTCCGACTTCTGGACATACTTTACCGTAATATACTCCTCGCCATCAATATCGATTGAGAGCAGATACATATCACCCCAAAATATATCATTGACATCACGCAGCTGCTTGTAAAGCACAATATCACCACTCTTAATAAGCGGATACATCGAATCACCCACAACATTTATCGCACCATCACACTTTGGCAGGTTTGGAATATGAATATAGCTCGTGGGCTCGATATTCGACTGGTTGGCAAACAGCGGAACAAGTCCTGCCGTACCCTCAATATCGTACAACGGTACCGATTGCAAAGGCATCGACATCTCGCCACGTTGAGCAAAAGCGTTCGACAAATGTGGGTCGGCATTGAACATCTGCCCCTCGCCTGTTTCGAGCCAATCGGGATTGACGTTCAATTCCTGAACTAATATATTTCTATTACGCGACGACAAACCCGTTCGCCCTGTTTCAATCATAGAGAGTGCCGTTTTCCCTATTCCAAGTCGTTCAGAGAGCTGTTCTTGCGTTAATCCAAGTTCCTTGCGTATCAGTTTTATTCGCCCGTTCATAATTTTTTATTAAAAAATATTATACAAAAATTGAACATTTTGAGTATCAAAATCAGATTTTGAACTTATATTTGTACCGCAAAGTTAAATGATTTATATTAAAATTCAAAATAATTCAATAATTTATTTACACTTACACGCACTATGTACAAAATTACTTCAACTATTTACGAAAACTATGCCGAGCAAATTGCAGAGAGATTGACCTGCAACAACTCCTTTTTCAGCGGAACACTAACCGTAGAATCAGAGATGGCAACAGAGGGTGACGAGGGTGCACCTCTCCCCATAACACATCGACTTCGTGCCACAATAATTGTCTATCGCGAGCCATACAACCCTATTCTGCGTGAACGCGGAACGGGCTACGACGGCAACATTCGCGATATTGCGGCCGTATGGTGGGAACACGACACATCGACCCTCAACGGCAACCAAATCGAGGACGACTTCGATTTCGAGTTACTCAAAGAGACAATAATGAGAGATTAAGAGTACACACCTATTTATAAAATCTGCGAATATGAACTTTATCGATTTTTCACAAAGCGTCTATCCGTTTTTGGAGTTACAACGATTTCACAAAGTCTATTACAAACTTTTGGAGGCGTTTGCCGAAGGGCGAATACGGCGACTGATTATCACTATGCCGCCCCAACACGGTAAAAGCGTGGGTGCCACAGTGCTATTGCCCGCCTATATGCTCGGACTAAATCCCGACCTACGCATCGCCATAGCCTCCTACTCCGCCACACTCGCATCAAAATTCAACCGCCGAGTGCAGCGTATAATAGAGTCGGACGAATACGCTGCAATATTCCCCGAAACAACCATTAAACGAGGCTCGCGACACGGCTCCTACATCCGCACTGCCGATGAGGTCGAGATTATAAATCACAACGGAGCCCTATTGTCGGTCGGTCGAGAAGGGTCGCTGACGGGCAATCGGGTCGATTGCTTCATATTGGATGACCTCTACAAAGATGCAATGGAGGCAAACTCGCCAATCGTCCGCGAAAATTGCCGTGAGTGGTACACCTCGGTAGTAAGAACTCGTATGCACAACGCCTCTCGCGAGATTATCGTATTTACCCGCTGGCACGAAGAGGACCTTATCGG
>JAFVXS010000082.1 GCA_017501025.1 Alistipes sp. | reverse complement strand
TAAATCGACGCGTAAGGGGCGTACGAAAAACCACGCTGAATCCATTCGAGGTCGATACCGAAACCGCCGACAAAGCGTGGCAATGAGTAGTAACGCCACGAAACACCTGCCGACCAAGTTCCCCAAATCGGTTTGGTCTCTTGTGCCGGGTAGAGTCGTGACGAAGCCATTCCGCAACCTGTCGTTACGGCGACTACGTGTTGAGCCTCGGCACGCTGTACGCAGAGTGTCATAAAGGCTATCGATAGAAGTAGAGTTGTTATAATTCGTCTCATAAATATCCTCCTTATTGAAGTTGTCCCGTTGAGAAACCTCCTATACCTCCCGTTATGCCGCCAAGGCCTCCGCCCATACCGCCCATACCGCCAATCATTCCGCCACTCGACGAACTGTTGCTGTTGTGATTATGGTCGTGACCTCCCTCTTTCTGCATTTTGAGAGCCTTCTCCTGCCACTCCTCAAAGAGTTTCTTTATTCGGGCAGCCTCCTTGTCGTCCAACATCTTGACAAGATTTTGCATTGTCATCGGAACAAATACTTTCGACATATCGATATCGAGTTCCACATCCCAATTTGCCTTTATTGCAAACAGATCTTCGCCCATATCGTTCATATACATCTCGGCACGTTCGGGTTGCAGACGTTTTACGACATTGCCTGCATCCCACTTGCCGTTGTTGTTCGTATCCTCGATAATGCGGATACGGATTTCGCTTGCAGGGATATAGTTAAGCGTATATTTGCCCGACTTTACACCGGTAAGCTCCTGTTGTGTCTTCGACGATGAGTCGGTCTGCTGAATGATGTAGCGTTTGTCGCCAACACCTCGCACTCGGATAACCAGACGTCCGAACTTCTCGGGGTCGTAGGTCTTGAACGAGTTAGATGTTGAGTCGTTTTTGTAGCCCATAACATCCTCGATGGCATCTTTCGGGAAGAACAATCGATAGGATGTTGCCTCTTTCAGCTTTGCCCGAATATACCAATGGCTCATATTGAGCGTATCGCGTTCGAAGTGGTGTTTTACCTCCGTTTCGGTTGCCGCCTGACCCTCGCCATTGACCTGATAGAGCTTTATGGCGGTGGTATCCATCGCTATTGCAGGGTAGGTCAGCGTAAAATCGACACCTTTTTCGGGATTGACATCGCCTTGTGCCGTAGTTGTCATCTTGAACGGATTAGGCTTTGTCGGAGGGGTGTATTCGCGACCCTCCTCTTCGGCCTTCTTCCTCTCTTTCTCCTCCTTTTCGCGAGCCTTCTGCTCATCTTTACTCTCGATATACTTCCAGAATACCTTTATCGGCTCGGTAGTCTTTGTGAGTTGGCGTATCGAGTCGTGTCGGAAGTATGTGATTTCGCCCTTGATTGTGTCGGGTAGATTTTCGGCAGGGACATTGAGCCACAACGATACGGTATCCTTGCCTACGGTACGAGGGTCGTAGAGTATCTTGTTCGACGGTATGCTGTCCAACTTCAACTCCTCGATTCTCGGATGAGCCGTATTGAAGAAGAGTTTCAACTCCTTTTGTTGTGGGCGTTGTGCCTCGACCAATCGTTGTGCCTTGAACGCCTCGTCGGTAAACATCCTGAAATAGAGTTGAGGTTCTGCCGATGGATACATTCTCAAAGAGTCGAACCAGATGGCAAAGTCGGGCATCTTTGCAGGGTTGTAGGTTGAGTCGAGCAGCCCTACGAGGTCGGTACCCGGCTCATAGAGTTGATTATCGTTCTTGTCGCCAAAGGCGTAGATACGATAGTCGATAGGTTTGAGGTTTTGTGCGATGAAGATACCGTTATTTTGGGCTCTGGCGATAACATCGGGCTTGCGATTGAATATCGTCGAGTCGTAGTCCGGGGTGTCGGGTAGCGAGTCGGCAGCAAAGAACCAGATGAATGTTCGGCTCACGCTATCCGCCTTATAGGAGTCGGCAGTATAGCCCGAACAAACCAACGAATCGACCTTGTCGCCCGTCGAGAAGACATAACGCATAGCGTTGATAGGGTTGCCCTCGTTGTTGTCGCGTACGGCACTGCCGAGGTCGATGGCGTAGGTCGTATTCTCACGGAGCGTGTCACGGATGGTGATGACTATGCCCTTGCCTCGAATCGATAACAGCGGCATCTTCTTCATTGCCGGCGAGGTAAACAACTCCTTCTGCTGGTCTTTGAGTTGGACATACTCGTTGAACTCGATATATATCTTCTTTGCGTTGAAGTTCGTTGTGAAGTTGTCGGGATTGAGCGTCACAATTACGGGAGCAAGCGTATCTTTCGGGCCGCCTGTCGGTGTCATAATGTTGGCACAACGCGAGAAGAATGCCCCTAAAAAGAGCATTGCAACGGCTGTGCGGAGCAGTATGTTGATTCTTCGATTCATCCTCTTCTGTTGTTAAATTTTCGTCTGACTACCCGCATTATTTGTTGTGTCACTGCCGGTGTTGGTGTTATCCTCCTCTTCTTCGGGTGGGAAGATATACCACATACCACCCTTTGTGTCGGCACCCTCCGTATAGTAGGCACTCTTCCACTTGTGTAGCAGCAGGGTGATATATGTTTCGGTCATATTTATCACATCGAGCGTGCGGAACGAGTATGCGAACATCTTTGCCGACGGGCATACCACCACAACCATCGTTGGCGATGAGGTCAGCGGAATTGCGGTGTAGTACTGCGTCAGACCCTCCTTCTCGAACTTCTCGCCCCTCAAATCGGGAACGGTCAGCTTTTGCGTAGCAAGCGAGTCGGTAATTATGCCGTTGAGGGCATCGTCATACGAGGCGATATACCAATCGTCGTTTTCGAGTTCGTAGCCATAGATCTGTACATCCTCTGCCAAGATTTTATCATCGCCCGACTTCTCCTCGACAAGCACTTTCAATACCAAAAGTGTATCGGTCGTCTTGCTCTTGAAACATCCACTCATCGTTGCGATGGCTACCAAAACTATCGCCACCCGTGCAGCATATCTGAATACTCTATTCATCATCTTCGCTATTTGCGTTTATAATCTCTGTTATCTCTCTCTCCAAACTCTCGCGGTCGTACCCCAAAACCTCGCACACAGGCTTGATAAAGAAGTCGCGATGCAGCAGCCCGACGTGCGGAATCATCAAATGTGGCGTCACAATTCGCTCCTTGTCGTAGAGTGCAACATCGAGGTCTATCACTCGCTCGGCATACTTCTCGCCCGAGAGAGCCTTCGCCCGATACTCCTCCGTGCGGTTGCGTCCCAACTCTGTCTCTATTGCGTGCAGCATATCGACCACTTCGCTGGCGGATAACTCCGTATCGACAACATAAGCAACGTTGCAGAACTGCATAGCCGACGTAAAACCCCACGCCTCCGAACGGTATATTTTGGAGCGGTTGATAACCGTGCCTATTCGCTCCGTTATCAACGTTGCTGCTCTGTCGAGTCGCTCCTCGACATTGCCCACATTTCCCCCTCCGACAACTATCACACGATGTTTCATAGACGATTTACGAGTTTGCTTATGGCGAGTGCAAAGTGCGTAAAGACTATGCGTGGGTTGCCGTTTTGGTTTATCTGTTGCAGAGCCGTCTCAATCTGTTCGATAAGCGGCTCGATATTTTGGTTGCCGATAAATGGTGCGAACTTCTGGCAGAACGCAGCCTCTTCGCCCCACAAATAACTCACCTCTGCGAGCGATGCGTGCAGCATATACGCCTCACGCAGCAGTCGCGAGAAGTCGAGCAACATTCCACGCTGACGTTCACGCGAAAGTTGTGCCACCTCGTCAGCCCAATTCATCAGCGGCAGATGTTCGTCGTTGTAGCACAATCGCATAACGGCACGGAACTGCTCGAAGTTGTAGCGTTGATAATCCTCCTCGTCGCGTTCTACGGCAAGCAGACGTCGCAACTCCAATACATCGCCGTTTGCAAGTCGTGCCGTATTGCGAGCCTTTGCAGGGTCGTTGCTGATTGTCGCCTCGACCATCGGGAGCAAATCTTCAACCGTGAGTCGTGGTATAGCAACCTCCTGCGTACGCGAAGTGATAGTCTTCAACAGCAGGTCGCTACGTTCGCTGACCAAGATGAAGATGGTGCCGTCGGATGGCTCCTCCAAAATTTTGAGGATACGGTTCGAAGCCTCATCGTTCATCGTCTCGGGCAACCAAATAATCATCGTCTTGTAGCGTGACGAGTAGCTCTTGAATTGCAATTGGCGGATAATCTCCTCCGCCTCCTTTGCCGATATGGTGCCTTTAAGTGTCTTGCCGAGATTGAGCTTATCGAACCACTGCTGCGGCGAGAAGTATCCACCGCTCTCTCTCCACATCTCACGCCATAGCGACATAAACTCCTTCGAGTTGCTCAACAACACCTCGCCCGACTTCTTGCCCATCTTGTTTATCGGGAAGACAAAGTGCAGGTCGGGGTGTGCCAATGCCGCAATCTGTTGGCAGTGAGGGCAGACTCCGCAAGAGTCGCCATTCGAGCGATTTGGACAGTGAATATATTGTGCATACGCCACAGCCAATGCCAACGCACCGCTTCCTGCTTTACCCGTGAATAGTTGGGCGTGGCTTATGCGGTTGTTATCCACTCCGTGTGTCAAGTGGCGTTTAATTCGTTCCTGTCCTATAATCTCGCTAAATCTCATACTGTTATCTGCGTTTTAGAGCCGCTCGCAGCAACCCTTTGACATCGATACGTTCGCGACGTACCACATACGTCAGGTATATAACGAGCAAAACTATATGCGTAGCATATCGTGCGATACAATTCTCGATATCGAGCCATCGAGCCGTAAAGTAGATGGCCAATGCGACGATGCACAACTCGGCAATACGTCGCCAATCGTATGGTACGGGGTAGAATATGCGTGTCAGCGTAAGGCTTACAGCCACCATCACCATCTCGGTCGCCAAACGACTCCAAGCAGCACCCTCGAAGCCCATTTGCGGAATCAGCAACCAGCCAAAAGCCACCGATGCAACCAAGCCGCTCAATGTTACCCATAGAGCAAAATAGGTTCGCTCTTCACGCTTGTACCAAAACGAGAGGTTGAGCCATACACCGCACAACATATTGGCAAAGAGTATTATCGGCAGAATATCGATACCTGTGCGGAAATCGCGACCGACAATCAGAGCAAACAGATCGCTGAAAAGCGTTATGCCCAACATTATCACCATCGAAGCCATCACAAAATACTTCATCGCTGCGGCATTCATCTCCGTAAACTCCTCTTTGCGGTAGTTGGCGAGGAAGAATGGCTCGGCAGCGAGTCGGTAGGTCTGCGTAAAGAGTGTCATCACAACGGCAATCTTCGTTATGGCTCCATAGATTCCCAACTGTGCCATTGCTCCGCTCGGAACGAGGTATTTTATCAGTTGGCGGTCGATAAATTCATTTGCCGTACCCGCTATTCCCGAAATAAGCAGTGGCATTGAGTATGCAAACAGCGGCACCAAAATCTTCCGCTCGATGCGTGGCAGGGTAGCGGTCAGTGCTGTAACAAGCAGTGTGGTAACGACACTCGCCACGAGGTTTGCCACGAATGCCCAACCCACTCCGAAAGGCGTGTCGAACAGACCCATACCCCAGAATGCAAAGGCGAGAGCAACTTGCAATATGATGTTGAGTAGTTTGAGCGAAACGAACGCTACGGCACGTCCCTGTTCACGTAGTCGTGAGAACGGAATACAGCCGACGACATCGAACAAAACGATTGTGGCTACGATGGTAACGTATTGAGGGTTAGCCGCATATACTTCGCCCATCAATGCCGATACTTCGCCATTAAAGAGGTATATCACTACCCAAAACAGAATGGCGGCGGTGGATGTCAGCGACCACATTGTAGCGAATATGCGACGTTTTTTTGCTGCCACATCGCCACCCTCCTGCTCGGCTTTTGCCGAAAAGCGGAAGAGTCCCGACTCCATTCCGAGTGTCAAAACAACCAATGCAAACGGTATCAGGGCATAGATGTCGGTGATGATTCCGTAGCTCTCCAAACCGAATATACGGGTATAGAACGGAGTCAGCATATAACTCAAAAAGCGGCCGAGTATAGTGCTGACGCCGTAGATTGCGGTCTGTTTTGCCAATTTGTCCAACATCGGTTATAGGTATAAATCGTGCAAATTTAAGAAATTTTATCCGAAATATAAACTATTTCGCAGCAAACATTTGCCTTATAGGCAAAAAGGGTAAAAAAGAGTAGTAAAATTTGCGAAATTTGAGCTCTATTTTTGATACTTTTTCTCCTCGAATTTCGGTCGTTTTCAGAGCTGGAAATAGTGACAATAATTGTCAAAAATTGAGTTAAAATATATCTCTGCTTTTAATTAAAATCGGGGCGAATTTCGGAGTGTTTTCTGCATTTTTTTTTGGATGTTTTGCAGGACTTTTTTTCAGGGCTTTTTTGCAGAGAGTACAACAAAAAAGTGTCCGACTTTTGCAGGTCGGACACTTCATTTTTTGCAGTTTTGTGCTACTACTTGATACGCTCGTAGTACTCGCGAGTGCGGGTATCGACACGGATACGGTCGCCTGTGTTGATGAACAAAGGCACCTTGATTGTAGCACCGGTATTTACGGTTGCAGGCTTCAACGAGTTTGTCGAAGCGGTGTCACCTTTGATACCCGGCTCGGTGTAGGTTACCTCCATATCAACGATTGGAGGGAGCTCTGCTGCCAAAACGGTATCCTTCTCGGTGTGGTACATAACCTCGACAATCTGACCATCGGCCATCAAATCGTAGTTATCGATGAGCGACTTCTCGATGTTAATCTCCTCGAAAGTCTCGCAG
>JAFVXS010000081.1 GCA_017501025.1 Alistipes sp. | reverse complement strand
GATGAATTGGTAAAGAGCAAGGCCCAAAAGTGGCTCGATGGCGACTACGACTTGCAGACAAAAGAGGAGGTTCGTCGTCTGTTGGAGGGCGACCACAACGAGTTGGTTGAGAGCTTCTACAAAGACCTCGAATTTGGCACGGGAGGTCTGCGCGGAATTATGGGCGTAGGCAGCAACCGAATGAATATATACACCGTAGGTTTTGCCACACAAGGTTTGGCTAATTATCTGAAAATCAACTTTCCGGGAGAAGAGATTCGCGTTGCCATCGCACACGACTCGCGCAACAACTCACGTCTGTTTGCCGAGCGAGTTGCAGACATCTTCGCTGCAAACGATTTCAAGGTATTCCTCTTCGATGCACTTCGCCCAACACCTGAATTGAGCTTCGCAATTCGCCAGCTCAAATGCCAGTCGGGTGTTATGGTTACCGCATCGCACAATCCAAAGGAGTATAACGGTTACAAAGCCTATTGGAGCGACGGTTCGCAGGTTACCGCACCTCACGATACAAACATCATCAAAGAGGTTGAGAAGATTACCGAGGTTAAGCAGGTGCTCACAGGTGGCAACCCTGCAAACATCACTATTCTCGACGAGAAGTTCGACGAACTCTACCTTGCCGCAATCAAGGAGTTGTCGCTCTCGCCTGAAAGTGTTGCACGCTATGCCGATATGAAGATTGTCTATACTCCGTTGCACGGTGCCGGAGTACGCCTTACGCCAGCTTCGCTCAAAAACTTCGGCTTCAAAAATATCATTCTCGTAGATGAGCAGTGCGTTTTGGATGGTAACTTCCCTACCGTAGCATCGCCAAATCCAGAGGAGCGTAAGACTATGAAGATGGCTATCGACCTTGCGGAGGCAGAGCAGGCCGACCTTGCAATGGCCACCGACCCCGATTCGGACCGTATCGGTTTGGCTCTTCGCAATGGTAAAGGCGAGTATGTATTGCTGAACGGAAACCAGACACTCGTCTTGTTGATGTGCTACCAACTTACACGTTGGGCAGAGCTGGGACTTATCAAGGATGGCGACTACGTCGTTAAGACAATCGTTACATCGATGATGCCTGATGCTGTTGCGGCTCACTACGGCGTAAAGTGCTACAACTGTCTGACAGGTTTCAAATACATTGCAAAGATTATCCGCGAGCGTGAGGGTGTAAATAAATATATAGGTGGTGGCGAGGAGTCGTTCGGCTACCTTGCAGGTGACTACGTTCGTGATAAGGATGGCGTTTCGGCTTGTTCGTTGGCAGCAGAGGCGGCTGCTTGGTGTCGTGATACAAAGGGTATGACACTCTGCGAGTGGCTTATCGACCTCTATGTTAAGTTTGGTCTGTACCGCGAGGGTCTTGTGAATGTTGTCCGTAAGGGTAAGGATGGTGCAGAACTTATCCAAAATATGATGGTTGAGTTCCGTGCAAACCCTCCAAAGAGCATTTTAGGCTCGCCTGTTGTAGAGATTTACGACTACAAGACACTCGAAGTTTTGGATGTTCCAAGTGCAACAAAATCGCCTATCGAGGGGATTGAGGACAAGAGCAATGTTCTGCAATGGATTACTGCCGACGGCACAAAGGTATCGGTACGTCCATCGGGAACAGAGCCTAAAATCAAGTTCTACTTCGGTGTTAAGGCTGCGTTGGAGTCTGCCGACAAGTTCGACGAGACATTGGCAGCATTGGATGCCAAAATCGAGGCTATCAAGAGCGAACTCAATCTCGAATAAGGGTTAGACAACATATCCTATATTAAAAAATATCCTCCGAAAAATTCGGGGGATATTTTTTACTAACGCAGCACAATCGAAAAGAGATTCGACAAAACGAAACATCGCATAGTTGTTATTTAATATATAAATAGGTGTTATTTTCAAAAATGGCAGATTTTTTATTGGAGAAGATATAAAAATGTATTATATTTGCAGAGTCAAAAGAGGGTGGCTCGTCCGAGTCGCTAAAAAATCGAAACATTAATATATTTTATATGCAGGATTTAGAACTTCTCAAAGAGAAGAGTATCGAAGATTTGCGTCAAATCGCAAACTCATTCGGTATCTCCGCCAACGAAACATCCACAAAGGAGGAGATACTGCAAAAAATTGTAGATATAGTATCGCCATCGCAGCAGGAACAACCCGCCGCAGCACAGCCATCACGTCGTGGTCGTCGTCCCCGCATAACCTCCACACATAGCGAGAAGGTTGAAGTCGAAGAGCAAGCGACCGTACAGGAGAACAACGCTACATCCGACGAGACATCCGTTCCAATCGCAGAAGCAAAATCGGCAGACACGAAGAGCGAAGAGGTTGTATCTCCACAGCCAAAACGCCGGGGTCGTCCACGTAAAGCCGATGTTGCCGTAGCCGAACCACAAGTTGCACCAACAGATACAGCCGAAAAGAGCGTTGAAGATGCAACGACAAAGGAGAGACAATCGAAAGGTTCAAAACGCAAAAAGGTCGAGGCGGATAGTTCTGTCGCAGCAACCGAAAACCAACCCATCGTTGAGGAGACAATCACAAAGGATGACTTTGCTGCCGAAATCATTGGCGAGGGTGTCTTGGAACTTATTCCTGACGGATACGGTTTCTTACGTTCGGCCGACTACAACTACCTCAACTCGCCTGACGATATCTATGTCTCGCCTTCACAAATCAAACTCTTCGGCTTAAAGGCAGGCGATACGGTAACAGGCGTAATACGACCTCCAAAGGAGGGCGAAAAGTACTTCCCGCTTGTTCGTGTTATCGAAATCAACGGCTTGGCTCCCGAGTATATCCGCGACCGTGTGCAGTTCGAGTATATGACACCGCTCTTCCCATCCGAGAAGTTCAACCTTACGGGCAACTGACACAATACGCTTTCGAATCGTGTTGTCGATCTCTTCTCCCCTATCGGAAAGGGACAGCGAGCATTGATTGTTTCGCAACCAAAAACAGGTAAGACAATGTTGTTGCAGAGCATAGCCAATGCCATTGCCGACAACCATCCCGAAGTATATATGATTGTCCTGCTTATCGACGAGCGTCCCGAGGAGGTTACCGAGATGGCACGCCACGTCAAAGCCGAAGTTGTCGCATCGACCTTCGACGAACAGGCTACACGCCACGTCAAAGTTGCCGAGATGGTATTGGAGAAGGCAAAACGAATGGTCGAATGTGGTCACGATGTTGTAATTCTGCTCGACTCTATTACTCGTTTGGCTCGTGCATACAACTCCGTACAGCCGGCATCGGGTAAGGTACTGTCGGGTGGTGTCGATGCCAACGCACTGCACAAGCCAAAGCGTTTCTTTGGTGCAGCCCGCAACACCGAGGAGAAGGGTTCGCTCACAATTATTGCAACGGCACTTATCGACACAGGTTCAAAGATGGACGAGGTAATCTTCGAGGAGTTTAAGGGTACGGGTAATATGGAGTTGCAGTTGGATCGACGACTTGCAAACAAACGTATCTATCCGGCAGTGGATGTCATCTCATCGAGTACTCGTCGCGAGGATTTACTCCTTTCGCGCGATGTTATGCAACGCTCTTGGATTCTGCGTAAATACCTTGCCGATATGACGACCGTAGAGGCAATGGAGTTCTTGGAGAAGCAGATGAGCCTGACAAGCTCCAATGCCGAATTTTTGGCAACAATGAATCAGTAATAAAAACGACAAACAAGTGATGAAACGATTGATTTGCACGCTCTGCATCGCACTTGCAGCATTTCAGACAGTCTTTGGCTGGGGTCAAAAGGGTCACGATGTAGTGGCATATATTGCCGAGTGTAATCTCAAACCCGAAGCATATCAACGAGTAACCGCCATTTTGAACGGTCACTCTCCCGTATATTATGCGAATTGGATGGACTCTGCAAGCAACTCGCCCGAATATCGCTATACAAAGACGTGGCACTATGCCAACGTCGATAAGGGTGAGAGCTATGAGACAATGACAAAAAATCCGCAAGGCGATATTCTGACAGCCATTGACGACATCGTTACGAAGTTGAAGTCGAAATCGCTTACAGCCGAACAGGAGTCGGTAAATCTCCGTTTTTTGATACACCTCGTAGGCGACATTCACGCACCTATGCACGCAGGACGACTCTCGGATAGAGGAGGTAACGATATCGATGTAATATTTTTCGATAAAAAGACTTCGTTACATTCGCTTTGGGATACAGCCATCGTAGAGTT
>JAFVXS010000080.1 GCA_017501025.1 Alistipes sp. | reverse complement strand
GGTGGTGCTATGATGAGCATCTCGGGTGTGACCGGTTACTCTTCGGGTCCTATCACCGATTGCTATAATGAGGGTGCTATTTCGTTCAACACCGAGGGCGCAATTAAGGGTACTTCGGTAGCAGGTATCGCTCCATATTCGTCGGGTGCTGTTACAGGTTGTGTAAACAAGGGTGATATTTCGGTATATTGTACAAGTTTTGCAGGTACTAACAACTTGGGTAGCATCACTACCTCGAACGCAACACAAGCTGCTACTTGCGGTGCATACGGTGTATTGGGTTACTGCTACAAGGCTGATGTTGCAAATTGCGAGAACCACGGTAAGATTACATTCCATATGACAAAGGCCGAGACTTCGACATCTAATACAGGTCGTCAGGGTTCGGCAGGTATTGTTGGTCACCCTTGGGGCAATGTTGATAACTGTAAGAACTTCGGTGATTTGGATATCCGCTATGCTTCTTCGACCGGTGATATCTTTACTGACAAGGCACAGTGTGTTATGATTGGCGGTATCGCTTGTGCTGACTACTTCCAGAAGGAGCAGACTTTGTCTTGCTTGAACAACTGCGAGAACCACGGTAATGTCTATCTCCTCACCCACCTCAATGGCTCGACTAACACTCTTGGTGGTATTATTGGTTGGCCAGGTAAAGAGGGTGCGAAGGATTCGGGTATGTTCGGTTGCAAGAACTACGGTGATGTTACTGCCGAGGGCGATAGCAAGTTGCGTATGGGTGGTATCAACGGTGGTTCGGGTAACGTTCGTAACTGTGAGAACCACGGTACTGTAACTACATCGGCTCTTAACACTGGTGCTGTTGGTGGTATCTCCGGTTTCCACTCGAACGGTCTCTACAACGATGGTAACAAGAACTTCGGTGATGTTGTCCTCGCTGCAAAAGCCAAGACAAACACAGCAGCTGTTGGTGTTTCGGGTCTCATTGGTAATGCAGGTAACTCGAAGAACGATGGTAAGATTAACAACAACACAGTTAAGTGTTTGGTTAAGTCTGCTGTTGAGGGTCAGAACGTCGGTATGTTGGTTGGTACACACAACAGCGTTGCATCGAATGCTGCTATCGTTAAGTGTGGTACTGCTGACCTCCCTTGCTACGTAGCAGGTACTTTGAATCGTGCAGGTGCTGTAACACAGATAACTGCCGAGACATTGACCGAGGAGTATATGTATGGTCAGACAGCTGCTAATGGTGCTGACCATACTAACCACGAGTTGAATGTAGTTTACTACGCAGAGTAATCTACTTAATCAATAACTCTTACGGACGCTCTCTCTTCGGAGGGGGCGTCCTTTTTTTTGTCGAGCGAATGTAGGACGGAGGATGGCGAGGTGGCAATGGACGATACCTATTTATATATAGGGTAGGGATGGAGCAAGTTTTGCATTTCACATCGAAAATCGTATATTTGCATACGAATCTATGGGTTATGACAAAGGAGTTGGGGAATATTACGCTCAAAGAGCAGGTGGCGATGTTGCCGCTTACGCCCGGATGTTACCTCTTCTCGAATAGCGAAGGGGAGGTGATATATGTGGGCAAAGCGAAGAATCTGCGTCGTAGGGTCAGCTCCTACTTCGTAGAGCGTAACGACCACACTCCGAAGGTGCGAGTGATGGTGCGACACATTGCCTCGTTGCGTTATATTACGGTCGATAGCGAGAGCGATGCACTGTTGTTGGAAAATTCGCTCATCAAGTCATTGCAACCCCGTTATAATATCCTGCTCAAAGACGATAAGAGCTATCCGTGGATAGTGGTGCGGAACGAGGAGTTCCCACGTATCGAGTCGGTGCGTCAGTTGGTACGCGACGGCTCACAATACTTTGGCCCCTATGGTTCGGTTGCTGCACAGAGGGCGATGTTGGAGTTTTTGAAGGGTGCATTGCCACTGCGTAGGTGCCGTTTGGCATTGACTACGGAGGCTATCGCAAAAGGTCGTTTCCGCAGTTGCCTGCAACAGCAGTTGGGCAACTGTAAGGCTCCGTGTATAGGCTGTCAGAGTCGTGAGGAGTATGCAGCGGTCGTCGATATGGCTATTGCGGCGTTGAAGGGCAATTTGCGTGATGTGCGTGCATATTTGGAGGGTGAGATGTCGCGTGCTGCTGCCGATTTGCGATTTGAGGAGGCACAGCGACTTAAAACACGTCTCGATGCGTTGGATAACTACTGCTCACGCTCGGTGATTGTCAGCCCGACTATTGGCGATGTGGATGTATTCGGACTCTATACGGAGGGCGACGAGGCATATTGCAACTTTGTGCGTGTGGTGCAGGGTACGGTGACTGCCATCCAGACCATAATGTTGCGTGCAGGTGTCGAATCGGATGATACTACGCTGATTACGTTTGCAATAAATCATATCCGCGAGGCTGTGCTTGTCGGCGGTGAGTTGGCTCGCGAGGTGCTTGTCTCGACAATGCCCGATACTGCTATGTTCCCGAATGTGAGGTTTGCTGTACCACAGCGAGGCGAAAAACATCAATTGGTTGAGTTTGCACTCCGCTCGGCGCGTCTGTTCCGAGCAGAACGGTTGAAGAATCTTGCCATAAAAAATCCTGAACGCCATACTGCCCAACTTATGGCGGCAATGCAGCGTGAATTGCATCTGCCACGCGAACCCCGACATATCGAGTGCTTCGATAACTCCAATTTGCAGGGTACAAATCCTGTGGCATCGTGTGTGGTGTTCCGCGATGGACGACCTGCCAAGAGCGAGTATCGCCACTTCAATATAAAGAGCGTTGTCGGAGCGGATGATTTCGCCTCGATGCGTGAGATTTTGATGCGACGCTACTCGCGGTTGCTGAACGAAGAGCAATCGTTGCCCGATTTGATTGTTGTCGATGGCGGAAAGGGACAGCTGTCGAGTGCTTATGCCGTGCTGTGCGAGTTGGGAATCGAGGATAAGGTGCCGATTATTGGTCTGGCAAAGCGTTTGGAGGAGGTATTCTATCCGAATGACCCGACTCCTTATTATCTTTCGCGTACGGGTGAGCCATTGCGGGTTATCTGCCATATACGCGACGAGGCTCACCGTTTTGGTATTACGCACCACCGCAATCGCCGTAGCAAATCGTTCATACATAGCGAATTGGATGATATCGCAGGCGTAGGAAAACGCTCGATAGAACAACTTATCAAACATTTCCGTACCGTTGCAGCCGTGTCATCTGCTACATTCGAAGAGTTGTCGGCTGTCGTCGGAACGAGTCGTGCCACGAAAATCAAGGAGTATTTCGAGACAAAAAAATAGGGCAACCAAACCAGCAAGAGGTCGGTTGCCCTATCTGTTTATAGGTGTGAATTACTTTACGGCAATGCAGTCGATTTCGACCTTTGCACCCATAGGCAGAGCTGCCACTTGGTAGCAGACACGTGCAGGGAATGGCTCGGCAAAATAGGTTGCATAGACGCCGTTCATCGCAGCAAAATCTTTGATGTCGGCAAGCAGAACGGTGGTCTTTACTACGTCGGAGTAGTCATATCCCGCCTCACGAAGGATGTGTCCGAGGTTTGTGAGCGACTGTTTGGTCTGCTCTTCGATGGTTTCGGGCATAGTCGATGTAGCACCATCGATTGGAAGTTGTCCCGAGATGTAGATTGTCGCATCGGCAACGATAGCCTGCGAGTAGGGTCCTACGGCCTTTGGTGCCAATGGACTTGCGATTACACGATTTTTCATAGATTTTATTCTTTGTTGTTTAAGTACTCTGCTACAATTCGGGCTGCATCGCCAACCAACTCTTTGCAAGGGCGTTTGCGATAGTACTCGGCTGTGCGTGCTGCCGGTGTAGGCTCATCTTTGTCGTGGTCCAAACCCAACAGTGTGCGACATACTATGCTGCCGTTCTGGCGGCGAAACTCCTCGGCAAAGTGTTGCACAAGGGCGTAGTTGCGACGTTTCGCATTGGCATCGGTCGCTGTCGGACAGGGCTCTAACCACGATGCAAGGAGTGCCATTCCGCTTACGGTGCCACACACCTCGCGCAGACGACCCATACCGCCTCCAAACGAGGCTGCCATCTTCGATATAAGTTCGGGCTGCTCACCTATGATATCAGCATACGCCATTGCAACCGATTGAGCACAGTTGTAACCCGATTGGAAGAACTCTTTGGCACGCGTAACACGCTCCTCTGTATTGACTTTTGCCATAATTTACCATTAATTTTAGGCAAAATTACGATTTTTTGTCGTATGTGACGAGTTTCTCGCAAGAAAAAATTAAATTTGTAAGACCAAATGCAACGCTTATGGATATAATGCAATATGAAAACGGTATTGACTATGGCTCGTTGATGAGTCGTAGAATCCGCCGTATTTTGTTCGTCTGCAACAGTTACGATAACTATATGCTCGAAGAGGAGGGGCGATTGGAGGTGCAGATTACACAGGAGTATTCCGATTTGAGTTTGAGTAATCCTCCGTCAATCACACGAGTAGCTTCGACCATCGAGGCACTACATTTGGTAGAGGGTGGCGAGGCGTTCGATTTGGTAATCACGATGTATAATGTCGGCGATATGGATGTTTTCGAGTTCTCGCATCGGATGAAACAACTCTCGCCAACAACCCCTGTCGTGTTGCTGACAGCATTCTCGCAGGAGATATATCGTAAAATTGACGAGAGCGACACATCCGATATAGACTATGTATTTTGCTGGAACAACTCCACCGACCTCATCATTGCCATAATCAAGCTGTTGGAGGATAGCCTTAATGCAGAGCACGATGTGTTGGAGGTTGGCGTTCAGACTATCCTGCTTGTGGAGGACTCGGTGCGTTACTACTCGACCTATCTGCCGGCAATATATAAGTTGGTGTTGCAACAAAATAGTGCTTCAATTCGCGATGCGCTTAACGAGCAGCAGCAGATTCTGCGTAAGCGTGCCCGACCAAAGATTTTGATGGCAACGAACTACGACGATGCCGTAATGCTCTATGAGCGATATAAACACAATATGCTGGGCGTTATATCGGACGTAGGCTTTGTGCTGCATCGTGGGGATAAGCCTGCCGATGAGAGGTTGGATGCAGGTATCGATTTGTGTCGATTTGTTAAGGCGGATAATCCTGAAATGCCATTTTTGATGCAATCTTCACAGGAGAGTATGCGTGAGGTTGCCGAGCAGTTGGGTGTGGGCTTTATCGTAAAGCACTCAAAGACTCTTGTTCACGAGCTTGGCGACTACATCGGACGTGCGTTTGCATTTGGTGATTTCGTGATATTTGATGAGGAGTCGGGCAAGGAGATTGCTCGTGCAAGTGATTTGTTTGGTTTGGAGCGACTTCTGCGTCAAATGCCTGATAAGTTGCTCGAAGAGTTATCGTCGAGAAACTACCTCTCGAAGTGGCTCTTCTCCCGCGGTATATTCTCGCTGGGTCGCCATATGAGGGAGATGTCTGCCGATAAGTTTCGTACGATTGAGGATATTCGTCAATGGCTCACCGATCAGATTCGCGATTATCGTATAAAGCAGGCATTGGGCGTTGTTGCACGATTCTCTAATGAAACCTATAATGATGCAATATGGTTTTCGCGTCTTGGTAATGGCTCGATGGGTGGTAAGGCTCGTGGTTTGGCATTTATGAACCATATCTTGCAGAAGTATAACCTCTACAACGAGTGGGAGAATGTGCGAGTGATGGTGCCACGAACGCTGGTCATAACAACAGAATTTTTCGATAGGTTTATTATAGAAAACGGACTGCAATATGTTATCAATGCCGATATATCGGATGCCGAGATATTGTCCGAATTTGTAGCATCGAGTCTGCCACAGGAGTTGGTCGATGCTTTGAGGACATTTATTCGCAACGTCCATAAACCGCTCGCCATTCGCTCGTCATCCAAATTGGAAGACTCTTACTATCAGCCGTTTGCGGGAATATACTCGACCTATATGATTCCGCATACCGAAAACGAAGACCAGGAGTTGCGACTGCTGTCGAAGGCGATAAAGAGTGTCTATGCTTCGGTCTATTTTGCCTCGTCGCGTGCCTATATTGCAGCAACGGCGAATGTTATATCGGAAGAGAAAATGGCTATTGTCATCGAGGAGATTTGTGGCTCCGAAGATTCGGGATATTACTTCCCTACTTTGTCGGGAGTTGCACGTTCACTCAATTTCTATCCGATTGGTTATGAGCGTGCAGAAGAGGGTATTGCCAAAGTTGCATTCGGTTTGGGTAAGGCTGTGGTTGATGGAGAGCAGGTGTTGAGATTCTCCCCAAAATACCCAAATCATATATTGCAAACTTCGACTCCGGCTTTGGCTATGCGTGATACGCAGCAGTCGATGTTTGCCCTAAATCTGCAACCCGACAAGTTTAAGACCTCGTTGGATGATGCAGTCAATTTGGAGCGTATTCCGATAGCCGAGTGTACGAAGTTCCGCAACTTGAAACACGTGACATCGACTTGGGATATGCAGGGTATGCGTTTGGTCGATTCTCCACTTGCCGAGGGCATAAAGGTTGTTACGTTTGCCCATATTTTGAAGTATAACACCTTCCCTCTTGCCGAGATTTTGTGCCGTTTGTTGGAGATTGCACAGCACGAAATGAAGTGCTGCGTAGAGATAGAGTTTGCTGCCAATCTCGACAGAGGTGGTAAGGTTGCGATATTCAATGTGTTGCAGATTCGCCCTATTGCAGGCGATGGAGCAACGGCGGTCGATTGGTCGCAACTCTCCGACGATGGGGCGTTGCTGACATCGCAGAGTGCATTGGGCACGGGACGTATCGAAGGCGTTTGCGATGTGGTATATCTGCGTCGTGAGGCTTTCGACCCGGCAAAGACACAAGAGATAGCAAACGAGGTTACGGCATTGAATGCTGCTATGCGTGCAGCTCATCGCAACTATGTGTTGGTGGGCTTTGGTCGTTGGGGTTCGAGCGATCCGTGGTTGGGTGTGCCGATTAAGTGGAGCGATATCTCGGAGGCAAAGGTTATCGTTGAGTGCGGTCTCGATAATTTCCGTATCGAGCCGAGTCAGGGTACGCACTTCTTCCAGAATATGACCTCATTTGGAGTGGGATATATCACGATAAATCCCTATGCAAACGAGGGTAGTATAGATGTCGAGCGACTCGATGCGATGGAGGCGGTGACAGAGAGTAAATATCTGCGACACGTCCGTTTCGACAAACCTCTCGACATCTATATCGACGGAGTCAATAATCGGGCTCTGATAAAGTAGCCCATTATGCTACACAAGCGATTGCATTTTCGCTGAATGTAAATGGTGCCCCTTTGCGGATTTTGCCCTCCATAATCATATCGGCAATAGGTTGCTCGATATGTTGTGCCACAATGCGATGCAACTCTCGCACGCCATATTGTGGGGAGTTGATTATGGAAGCAATGCTTGCGATGACCTCTGCTTCGATTGTGATATTGTACCCCATATCTTTTAGCCGTTCGCATAGTCGAGCGATATGTTGCTCGATAATCTGTCCGATGGCGTTTGATGATAGTGGCTCAAAGTGAACAATGTCGTCGATACGTCCCAGAAACTCCTTCGCAAAGTGCCGCTCCAATGCTTTAACGATACCTGTTTTGTTGGTCGTAGCAACCGATTCATCACCTATCCGATACCCTATACGTTGATTTGATAGAGCACCGTGTGCCGAGCCTATATTCGATGTCATTATGATTATGGCATTGCGGAAATTTACGGTACGACCACTGCCATCTGTCAGACGACCCTCGTCGAATAACTGCAACAATAGGGCATATACCTCGGTGTGTGCCTTCTCGATTTCGTCGAGTAGTATTACGGAGTAGGGGTGGCGTCGTACAGCCTCTGTGAGTTGTCCGCCCTCGCCATACCCCACATAGCCGGGTGGCGAGCCGATAAGCCGAGCAACCGAGTGCCGTTCGCTATATTCGCTCATATCGAGCCGTACCAGCATATTGTTTCGCCCCGAAAGGTGACGTGATAACTCTTTGGCAAGCAATGTTTTGCCCACACCTGTCGGGCCAACGAAGAGAAATACGCCCTGCGGACGATGCTCCTCTTTAAGACCTGCTCTACTGCGACGTATCGACCGCATTACTTGCGATATTGCGTTTGGCTGACCAATAATTCGCTCGTATAGTTTCTGCTCCAATAGGGCAATCTCATCCCGCTTGCGGTTATGGCTCTGTGCGATAGGGATGCCGGTTATAGATGCAATGCAGGTTGCAACATCGTCTGCTGTGATACGTTTAGGACGGTCGGCATTTGTCCCGACTGCAATAGTGTGTCGCGAGCCACACTCGTCCATAACATCGATGGCTTTGTCGGGTTGATGTCGCTCGCTGATATATCGTGCAGATAGCGTAACGCACGCCTCCAATGCCGCAGCCGTATATTTTACGTTGTGATACTGCTCATATATCGGAGCAATCTGTTTGAGTATTTGAAGTGTCTGCTCGCTATTCAACTCCTCGACCATCAGCCGTTGGAAACGACGTTCGAGAGCCGAGTCGCTCTCAATATTTGTGCGATATTCATCGATTGTGGTGGCACCAATCAACTGAACATACCCTCGTGCAAGTGCCGGTTTCAGAGTGTTTGCCAAGTCGAGCGAGCCTTGTGTAGCACCCGCTCCGACTATGGTGTGAATCTCGTCGATGAAGAGAATGATATCCCTCTCGTTGCGTAATTCCTCCATAAGTTGCTCTATCCGCTCCTCAAATTCGCCCCTGAATTTGGTGCCGGCAACAAGCGAGGTGGTGTCGAGCATAACCACCCGCTTGCCGAGAATGTTTTTGGGAACACTCCCTGCGACTATGCGTTGTGCCAAGCCCTCGACAATGGCACTCTTGCCGACCCCGGCCTCTCCAATCAATATCGGGTTATTCTTTTTGCGACGCGACAATATCTCGATGATACGCTCGACCTCTTTCTCGCGTCCGATTACGGGGTCCAAATGCCCTAAACGAGCCTCGTCGGTAAGGTCGTTGCCGAGTTGCTGCAATAGTGTGGGTTGCTCCGCACCCTGTTGGGCAGACCTTTTGATTACTGCTGTACTCTTCTGTTCATCGCTCTCCGAGTCATCGTCGGGGCGATATGCTGCAAGCGATACCATCTGCTCGTACGACGTCGCCAACACTCGACTATCGATACCATAGAGGGTAAATATTATCGAACTATGTGTCGATTTATCCTCTATGATATCCATCGCTGCGTGGAGTGTCGAGATTTGATTTGCCGATGTGTCACTCTCTGCTACACGGCGACACAGTTGCTCTATGTAGTTGCGAAAAAATACCTCGACAGAGTCCGTTCTGTCGCTGTTTTGGTGTATGGCTCTCTCCAATCGCAGCTGAATTTGGTAGAACTGCCACTCCTCCAATCGTTGGGTAAGAATACGGTGAACTGCCGAACCTTTATTGCGTAAAATGTTGAGCATCAGGCAATCTTTGAGTGCCGATGTTTGTGATTGCTTGGTTGCATCAAATGCGGTTTGTGCAATGATGCTCTCCAAGGCTTTCGATATACGAATTTGCATATATTATCCCTCTTTTAGTTCGGAGGAATAACGTGTATATATAACGATTTATTATATCTGCAAGATATTTGATAGGCAAAACCTATTTGCAGATAGTAGTGATGACACTTTTACAGCAAGTGATGTTCCCGCATCGAGAAGATTTCGGTATCGGCGTAAATCAGATGGTCTGCAAGTTCGATTTGCAGCAGTGCCGCTGCATCACGCAATCGGCGTGTCAGCTCTTTGTCGGCCTGACTTGGTATGGCATCGCCCGATGGGTGGTTGTGGGCAACAATTATCTTTACGGCAAGCAGTTCGATGGCACGTTTTAGAATCAGTCGAACATCGACGGGGGTAATTTGTACGCCACCTTGACCGATACGCACTCGCTCTATAACACGATTTGTCGAGGTTAGATAGTATGCCCAAAACTCTTCGTGACGCAGGTTGTGAAATGTCGAAATCAGCACGGGGGTTGCCTCCGTAGGGCTTCCCATCGTATCGGCTTTCGATGCTTCGGCAACAAAGAAACGTCGCCCCAATTCAACTGCGGCAGCCAACTGCACAGCCGTACGACGACCCATACCCTCGACCATTCGCAGACGCTGGATATTCATTCGCATAATGTCGCCAGCCTTGTGCTTTGCCAGAATGTTTGCGGCAATGCTCTCGTCACCAACTACAATTCCGAGCAGTTGGGTATCGGTGAGCGTTTCGATTCCGCAGAGTTCAGCACGTTCTACGACCGAGGTTTCGATATGGTTGTCTATCTTTTTTTGCATCGTTTTGCCTCCAATTTGTCGATTTTGTCGAGCAGACGGGCACATATCTCATCGTCCATATCGGCCGCAACCGAACGAGCTGCATCCTGCTCCGCCTCTTTTTTCGAGGTGCCTATACCGTGTCCCGATTCGATGTTGTCGATAAGAACCATCGAACGGAAACCCTCGCTACCAGCACTGTGTGTGCGGAAAGAGATGGTGTGATGCTCCTTCTGTCCCCACTCGATAGGCGGCTCTTAAAGTCATTCTCCACCTCATCAACATCCTCGATTGAGAGATATTCTGTAAATATCTTGTTGATTAACAGACGATTTACAAAGTTGTAGCCTTGGTCGAGATATATGGCACCCATCATCGCCTCGAACGCATCGCCAAACAGATGTTTTTGTGTCGCCAACAATGCACGGCTGCAAATGAGGTGCTGGTCCAGACCAATTTTGCTTGCAATGCGGTTGAGCGATTGTCGGGAGACGATTTTGGAACGCAACTTCGTGAGTTTTCCCTCATCATAATCGGGGTATTCGATAAAGAGGTAGTCCGACGTTACCGATTCGATTACAGCATCGCCCAAAAACTCCAAACGCTCGTTGTTGATGACGTGATTTTCGTAGGTTAGCGAGGAGGATTTGTGAATCAACGCTACCTTATATAGTTCGATATTGTTCGGAATGAAACCAAACATATCGTCGATGGCTCGATAGTGGTACTTGTCGCGTCCGATGTTTCGTTTAATCGGACGGAGTATAAAATCGAACATACTTTGCAGATGTTAAAATTTTCGGAAAATAATGGTGGAGTTGTGACCTCCGAAACCAAATGTATTGCTCATAGCCACCTTCACCTCACGCTTTTGTGCTGTGTTGAGGGTGAGGTTGAGTTTTGGGTCGATTGCATCATCCACCTCTTCGACATTTATTGTCGGAGGTATGGTGCCGTGCGTAATTGCAAAGATGCAGGCGAGAGCCTCTACGGCAGCTGTTGCACCGAGCAGGTGTCCTGTCATCGACTTGGTCGATGAGATGTTGAGACGATATGCGTCGTCGCCAAACAGTTTTTGAACTGTTTTAATCTCGGCAACGTCGCCCAACGGAGTACTTGTGCCGTGAACATTGATATAGTCCACATCGGCAGTCGTGATTTGAGCCTCTTCCAAAGCATCAGCCATCGAGGCCATTGCACCTTCGCCCTCCGGGTCGGGTGCTGTAAAGTGGTGGGCATCAGCTGATAAGCCGCCACCGATAACTTCGCAGTAGATTTTTGCACCACGAGCAATAGCGTGCTCGGCATCCTCCAAAATCAAGGCTGCGGCACCCTCGGCGATGACAAATCCGTCGCGGTTTTTGTCGAATGGACGCGATGCGTGTTCAGGGTCGTCGTTTCGTGTAGATAGGGCGTGCATCGAAGAGAAACCTCCCACACCCGGAATTGTTATCGGAGCTTCGGAACCTCCTGTAACAATAGCATCGGCCTTGCCCAATCGGATAAGGTTGTAGGCATCAATTATTGCGTGATTAGACGATGCACACGCCGATACCACGCAGTAATTAGGCCCTTTGAAACCATATTTTATCGATATGTGTCCTGCGGCAATGTCAGGAATGAACATAGGTACAAAAAATGGGCTGAAACGAGGTTTCCCATCGCTTACAGCCCAATTACTTACCTCCTCGTGGAAGGTCTGCAAACCGCCTACACCTGCTGCCCAAATAACACCGATACGTTTTTTGTTCAGTGTTGGTTGGTCAATCTTTGCATCCTCTACCGCTTGTTGAGCGGCTACAAGGGCAAATTGTGCAAATCGGTCGTGCCGACGAACCTCTTTACGGTCGAAAAATTGCAGTGGGTCATAATTTTTGACCTCGCAAGCAATTTGAGATTTGAAATTTGAAGCATCGAACAACGTAATGCGACGGCAGCCGCTTATGCCCTGTTCAAGATTTTGAAAGTACTCTTCTACGTTGTTTCCGATAGGGTTGATTGTGCCGATACCCGTTACAACAACTCTTCTTTGCTTCATCTGTAATTGCTATTTTTTCGAATAGGGGTTCTAAATATGATTTCGGTTTGAAAGAGTCTGAACTATTTTACACTCTTCTCCAAGTATGCAAGAACGTCGCCAACATTCTGGAACTTCTCGGCTACTTCCTCTGGAATCTCAACACCGAACTCTTTCTCCAAATCCATCATCAACTCAACGCTGTCCAATGAATCTGCTCCAAGAGCAGCGAATGTTGCTTCTGGGGTAACTTCCGACTCTTTAACGCACAATTTCTCAACGATGGTCTTAACGAGTCTCTCTTTAATTTCCATAACTTGTAATTTTTAAGTTAAACTTTTTATTTAATTTAGTTAAGTTAGTTCTCACAAACTTTATTTGCAATAAAATCAGCAAATCGCTGCAAAGATAACACTTTTTTATTATCTTTGACAAAATAATTGAAATATTTTAATGCGAGGGTTTGCCAAACTGACAATAACTAACTAAAAATCAATACGATAATGAAAAATGCAAAACTTTTGATGATTTCGAATTCGACCAATGCGGGAGAAGCCTATTTGAAATATCCAATCGAGGAGATC
>JAFVXS010000079.1 GCA_017501025.1 Alistipes sp. | reverse complement strand
GACCTACAAGAACTACCGCCTATACCATTATGGGCGAGATTGGCAACGAACCATTGTTTAATTTCATTCACACTGTATTATCTGTTCGTGAGTTTACTTCGCATGATTTCACAATACTCTTTCCAGTTCATTTCCCGAATGAGTATGAACGGATGTTGGATGCATAAGTCGAGGAGTACAGCTTCTAAACATTTAACCATATAAACGATAGGCGTATGCAATCGCATACGCCTATATTTTTTTACCGAAAAAGGCTGTCGCAACGAGCGTTGCGACAGCCTCTCTTATCGTTTGACGGCAATGTGTCTGTTATTTTACATTGTCGGCGAGTTCGCTTTGAGGAATCGAGAGTTGCTCTCCGCTTGTCATATTTTTGAGTGTCACGCGACCCTCGGCGAGTTCGTTGCTGCCAATGATTGCAACGTATGGTATCTCGCGACGGTTTGCATACTCCATCTGCTTCTTCATCTTCGCTGCGTCGGGATAGACCTCACAAGCGATGCCCTGCTTGCGGAGTGCGTTGGCAACTCGTAACGAGCAGATAGCCTCATCCTTTCCCAAGTTGAGCAGCAGCACCTTTGTAGGCGATGACAGCTCGGCAGGGAAGAGGTTCAGACCCGACATTACGTCGTAGATGCGGTCGGCACCAAACGATATGCCGACACCCGATACATCGGGCATTCCGAATATACCCGTAAGGTTGTCGTAGCGACCACCTCCGCAAATCGAGCCGATAGCAAAGTCGTTCGCTTTAACCTCGAAAATCGCACCTGTGTAGTAGTTCAGACCACGTGCCAACGAGAGGTCGAGTTCGGTCGAGAGGTGAATCTCTGCTGCTTCGATATACTCGAACACCGTCTGCATCTCCTCGATACCTTTAAGTCCGGTTTCGGAGCAAGCAAGCAGCGATGCCAAAGTATCTAATTTCTCGGCTGTTGTGCCATTGAGTTCAAGTATTGGTTGAAGTTTGGCAATCGCCTCATCATCAATACCGCGAGCGTTCAACTCTGCCTTTACTGCCTCCAAACCAATCTTTTCGAGTTTGTCGATTGCGACGGTAATATCGACAATCTTGTCGGCGTGACCCATCATCTCGGCAATACCGAATAGGATTTTGCGGTTGTTCAATTTGAGTGTTACATTGATTCCGAGATTATCAAAAACCTTCTCGACAATGCCTACTAACTCTATCTCATTGAGCAGCGAACGTGAGCCGATGATATCGACATCGCACTGATAAAATTCGCGATAGCGACCCTTTTGAGGGCGGTCTGCACGCCAAACAGGTTGGATCTGGTAGCGTTTGAACGGAAAGGCGATATCGTTTTGGTGCTGTACGACATAGCGGGCAAAAGGTACGGTCAAATCGTATCGCAGACCCTTTTCGCAGATATTCGAGGCTTGCGACATCTGCTCCGGTGAGAGGTTTGCAGCGTAGTCGCCCGAATTTAGTATCTTAAACAGCAACTTGTCGCCTTCGTCGCCATATTTGCCCAACAATGTTGAGAGATTCTCCATTGCGGGGGTCTCGATAGGCAAAAATCCGTTTTGACGGAATGTACGACGTATTGTGTCAAAAATGTAGTCGCGACGCATCGTCTCCATAGGCGAAAAATCGCGAGTTCCCTTTGGGATTGATGGTTTCTGAACAGCCATTATATTTACTCCATTAATTTTCTGTATTTCACTCGGTGTGGATTGGTATCGATGCCCTGATTGCGTTTCCACTGCTCATACTCCGAGTAAGAGCCTTCGTAGAATACAACCTTCGAGTCGCCCTCGAACGAGAGGATGTGTGTGGCAACACGGTCGAGGAACCAACGGTCGTGCGAGATTACGACAGCACAACCTGCGAAGTGTTCCAGACCCTCCTCCAAAGCACGCAACGTATTCACGTCGATATCGTTGGTAGGCTCGTCGAGCAGAATCACGTTACCCTCCTCTTTGAGTGCAAGGGCAAGATGCAGACGATTACGCTCTCCACCCGACAATACACCGCACTTCTTCTCTTGGTCGGCACCCGTAAAGTTAAAGCGGGCAACATAGGCACGGGCAGGGACCTGTCGATTGCCCAACGTGATGATATCGCTGTTTTGCGAGATTACCTCATATACGCTCTTTTCGGGGTCGATAGATGCGTGCTGCTGATCAACATACGCAAGTTTTACGGTCTGACCTACCGTGAAAGTTCCGCTTGTAGGCTGCTCCAAGCCCATAATCATACGGAATAGG
>JAFVXS010000078.1 GCA_017501025.1 Alistipes sp. | reverse complement strand
TGAATTATGGATATTTTATCGAGTTTAATAAAACTTGTCTTTGGCTCAAAAGCCGAAAGAGATCGTAAGGAGATTGCTCCATACGTGGAGAAAATCAAAGAGATTTACCCTAAAATCTCACAACTGTCGAACGATGAACTTCGTGAGCATAGTGCTGCACTTCGCAAACTTATCGCTGACTATATAGCCGAAGACGAACAACATCTCGTCGAGCAGAAAGCTCTTCTCGAATTTGACGACAGACCTCTCAACGAAAAGGAGAAGATATCAAAAGATATCGACACTACTCTGAAACGCATTGATGAGAAGATTGAGGAGATACTCGACCAAATCCTGCCGGAAGCATTCGCGATTATGAAGGATACCGCTCGTCGTTTTGCCGAGTCGGAGAGCGTAGAGGTTACCGCCAACGACTTTGACCGTAATCTTGCCGCCGTAAAAGATTTTGTCACTATCGAAGGCGACAAAGCTGTATATACAACACATTGGACAGCGGGTGGTAACGATATACGTTGGGATATGGTACACTACGACTGCCAGCTTTTCGGTGGTGTAGTTATCCATAAGGGCAAGATTGCCGAGATGGCTACCGGTGAGGGTAAGACACTCGTAGCAACACTACCCGTATTCCTCAATGCATTGGCAGGCAAGGGTGTGCATATGGTAACGGTCAATGACTACCTTGCTCGACGTGATGCCGAGTGGATGGGTCCGCTGTATCAGTTCCACGGTCTATCGGTTGATTGTATCGACCTGCATCAGCCAAACTCGCAAGCTCGTCGCAATGCCTATATGGCAGATATCACATTCGGCACAAACAACGAATACGGCTTTGACTATCTGCGTGACAATATGGCATCATCACCCGAAGATTTGGTACAGCGTAAGCACCACTTCGCAATTGTCGATGAGGTCGATTCCGTGTTGATTGACGATGCACGTACTCCACTCATTATCTCCGGTCCTGTGCCAAAGGGCGACGACCAGATGTTTGAGCAGTACAATCCTGCTATCAAATATCTCTATGGTTTGCAGAAAGATTTTGTCACACAACTTGTAACCAAGTCGCGTAAGGCAGCCGAAGAGGGCAATATGGACGAAGCAGGTATATTGATGTATCGTGCATACAAGGGTCTTCCAAAATACAAGCCACTGATTAAGTTCCTCTCGGAGCAGGGCATCAAAGTTCAGATGCAGAAGACCGAGAATATCTATATGGCCGACAACAACCGCCGTATGCCGGAGATTACCGACGAGTTGTTCTTCGTAATTGACGAGAAGCTCAACTCGGTAGAGCTTACCGACTAGGGTCACGAGGTGCTGTCCAAATATTTCAAAGAGGAGGGATTCTTTGTACTGCCTGACATCGGTACCGCCATTGCAGAGCTCGATACCGAGGAGCTATCACTCGAAGATAAGGCAATTCGCAAGGATGAGATTATTCGCGACTACTCCATTAAGTCGGAGCGTGTACACACTGTGCATCAGCTGCTCAAAGCGTATGCGATGTTCGAGCGCGACATCGAGTATGTCGTTATGGATAACAAAGTAAAGATTGTCGATGAGCAGACAGGTCGTATTTTGGACGGCCGTCGCTATTCGGATGGTCTGCATCAGGCAATCGAGGCAAAAGAGCAGGTAAAAGTCGAGGCTGCAACCCAAACGTTTGCAACCATCACTTTGCAGAACTACTTCCGTATGTACCATAAACTTGCAGGTATGACAGGTACAGCCGAGACCGAGTCTTCGGAGTTCTGGAATATCTATAAGTTAGATGTAGTCGTAATCCCAACCAACAAGCCTATTGCCCGAATTGATGCAAGCGATATAATCTACAAGACCAAACGCGAAAAGTACAATGCCGTAATCAACGAAATTGTACGATTATCGAATGAAGGTCGTCCTGTATTGGTTGGTACGACATCGGTGGAGGTTTCGGAGTTGTTGAGCCGAATGTTGAAGATTCGCGGTCTGAAACACAATGTCCTCAATGCAAAGCAACACCAATTGGAGGCTCAAATCGTTGCCGAGGCGGGACGTGCAGGTCAGATTACCATCGCAACAAATATGGCAGGTCGTGGTACCGATATCAAACTTACGCAGGAGGTTAAGGATGCTGGCGGTTTGGC
>JAFVXS010000077.1 GCA_017501025.1 Alistipes sp. | reverse complement strand
GGTATGGAGGGCAAGCCGAAGTACCCAAATCTTTGATATGCTCCTTGAAGAACTTTTCGAGCGATGCGTCGTTCAACAACGCTTTGGTCTGCTGATAGAGGAAGGTCTTGTTTGCAGAGCCACCACCTTTGGTGATGAACAAGAACTCATACTCCATACCCGGATGACCTGCATAGATGTCGATTTGTGCAGGGAGGTTCGAGCCGGAGTTATGCTCGTCGGTCATTGTGATAGGCACAACCTGCGAGTAGCGGAGATTGCAATTTTTGTAGGTCTCATAGACACCGCGAGTGATATGCTCGGCATCGTTGGCACCGGTCCAAACATCCTCGCCCTTGTGAGCGACGCAGATTGCAGTACCCGTATCCTGACACGTTGGAAGTTCGCCCTCGGCTGCTACACATTGGTTCATCAACATTGTGTAGGCAACAAACTTGTCGTTGTCGGTAGCCTCGCTATCCTCCAAAATGTTGCGAAGTTTCTGCAAGTGGGCTGCACGCAGATAGAACGATACATCGCGGTAAGCCTCCTCGGCAAGCACTTCGAGACCCTTTGGGTCCACCTTCAAAATTTTGCGTCCGTCGCACTCTACAACCTTTACATAATCTTTGGTCAAAAGGCGATACTCTGTGTTGTCTCGCTCGATTGGGAGCGGCTCCTGATAGATAAATTCAGCCATTTTTCTATTGTTTTTGTGTTACGTTTCTACTTTTCGGGGCTGCGGGACGACCTTTGTCGCCCTCTGCCGCCACTCTCTATTTCAGGTTTCGTTTGATATCTTTAATTCGCAACTGTGTTGTCACGCTGCCGCGATAGTGATTCTCGACAATCTGGTAGCAGATGTCGATAGGCTTGCCACCACGAATCCACTCGAAGTGCGATGGCTGCTGGAATGCGATGGTCTGTATCGACACATTCGGATTTGAAGCCTGTGTCAAATCCATACGCAGGTGTTCGCGTTCGGGTCCCACCAACTTCACATCACGAGGCTCGCCGGCGTTGATTGCGGCATAGGTCACAAATACGGGCGATGCATTTCCCGGTCCGAAAGGTTGGAAGCGATTCAAATCGTTGTGGAACGACTTTGTGATATCGGCAAAGTCCAACGCAAGGTCAATCTCGACCTGTGGCACGAGGATATCGGGGTCAATATTCGCCTCGACAAAGTCGTTGAAACGCTGCGTGAAGGCCTCGACATTCTCCGGACGCATAGTCAAACCTGCTGCGTACATATGTCCGCCGAAGTTTTCGAGCAGGTCGCTACACGACTCAACAGCCTGATAGAGGTCGAATCCCGGAATCGAACGAGCCGAACCCGTTACAAAACCGTTGCTCATAGTCAGCACCACCGTCGGACGGTAGTAGGTCTCGATAAGTCGCGATGCCACGATACCGACGATACCCTTCATCCACTTCGGATTGTAGATTACGGTACTCTTACGCTGTTTGAGTTCAGGGTGCGACTCGATATAGTCGTGTGCCTCCTGCGTAACGTTGCGGTCGATACTCTTGCGGTCGGTGTTGAAGCCGTCGATTTCGCGACCAATCTTCTTCGCCATCTCCTCGTCACTCTCGACAAGCAGTTTTACGGCTGCGTAACCTCCCGATGGAAGGGCGTTTTGGTCGTTCTCATCGACACGCATACGGCCTGCGGCATTGATGCGTGGGCCAATCTTAAAGACGATATCGTCGATAGTGATGTTTTGGTGATCCAATCGACAAATCTCGATAATCGATTGCAGACCTCGTGACGGCGAAGCGTTGAGGTGTTGCAATCCGTAGTGTGCCAAGATGCGGTTCTCATCGACCAACGGAACGATATCCGATGCAATACTTACAACCAACAAATCGAGCAGATGCTCAATCTCGGCAAACGGAATAGAGTGACGTTCGGCATAGGCCTGAACGAGCTTGAAACCGACACCACAGCCCGACAACTCATCAAACGGATAGGTGCAGTCGGTGCGTTTAGGGTCGAGAACGGCTACGGCACGAGGAATCTCCTCTGCCGGGAGGTGATGGTCGCAGATGATGAAATCTACTCCCTTCTCTTTGGCATAGTCCACCTTTTCGACAGCCTTGATGCCACAATCGAGCGCGATAACCAACTTAACGCCCTTCGATGCAGCATAATCTACTCCTCGATGCGAAATACCGTAACCTTCGATGTAACGGTCGGGGATGTAGAACAAAAGGTCTTTGTGTCCGATTTGGCGAAGAAACTTATAGACCAACGCAACGGCTGTCGTTCCATCGACATCATAGTCTCCATAGACCATAATCCGTTCGCCTCGCTCTACTGCCTCCTCAACACGTCGTACGGCGGCATCCATATCCTTCATCAGGAATGGGTTGTGCAAATCGCCGAGACTCGGGTTGAAGAACTTTCTCGCCTTCTCCACAGTGTCTATGCCTCGCTGTACTAACAGGTTCGCCAAAACAGGTGCAATGTGCTGGGACGATGCGATACGCTCGACCTTACGCTGATTGCCCTCTGCCTTGACTTCCCATCTCTTGTCCATAGGCATAATCTCAATTTTTTTGTTTTATAATTATAATTTTCTCAAACTCTATTCAATGCCGAGAGACTCTTCGGCTACAACCTCATCGCAGCCCAACTCCTCGGCAAGCCTTTCGACCAAACGCTGACGGCACTCTGCCAAATCGACCTTTCGGCCACACTCACGCTCAATCGTGGTGACTCCCTTATCGACAAATCCACAAGGATTTATCATCTGAAACCACTTCAAATCGGTTGCCACATTGAGTGCCAACCCGTGCATCGTTACGGAGTGCGACGCACGAACTCCGATAGCACAAATCTTCTCGAAGCGGGCACTGCCCTCCGCTGCGGGGTGTTCAACCCACACGCCCGTAGCACCCGACAGACGACACCCCTTGATGCCGTATGTCGCGATGGTGCGGATGATAGCCTCCTCCAACGCCTCGATATAGCGACGCAGTCCGATACCGATTGCATCCAAATCCAAAATCGGGTAACATACAATCTGCCCCTTGCCGTGGAACGTGATATCGCCACCACGGTCCGACTCTACGAACTCGGCACCTAACTGTTGCAGGTAGTCGCGTGCAACGAGCAGATTTGTCGCATCGCCACTCTTGCCCAGCGTATATACAGGGGTATGTTCTACGGTAAGGATGGTGCCACACGACTCCGCAGCACCGCCCTTCGCCGAACGATGTTGCGACAATCGCTCTTCGAAGAGTTGCTGTTGGAGTCTCCAACACTCTCGGTATGGCATTACGCCCAAGTCCTTGTACCCGACCTTCATATCCTACGCAGCGACCTATGGTGTGTCGCCTTAACATTTACTGCGTTGCCTCCGTTGCGACGAAACGCACAGAGGTCGATGTTGCAGAGTCCCTTGTCGGACTGCCGCTCATCGAACATCGAATCGGGGTTGTTTGGTGGATTTACTTGCGTACCGCTTCGAGTGCTTCGTCCGCCAAATAGGAGGAACGCACCAGAGGGGCACTTGCACAGAAGTCGAAACCAATCTCTAACGCCATTTGACGATAGCGTTCGAAGGTCTCCGGTGTAACGTACTCTGCAACAGGGTAGTGCTCCGCAGTTGGTGGGAGAT
>JAFVXS010000076.1 GCA_017501025.1 Alistipes sp. | reverse complement strand
GTGCTGAAACCACCCTTCCAATCAGGGAAGATAGAACCAAGGTCAATAAGGTTCTGTGTATCCAACTGTGGATAACCATCGGCTGTTACGATAATCTGACCCGAGCAATCAACAACCTCACCGGTGTTGGCGTCAGTGTAGTAAGCACCCTGTGGAGCACGCTGGAAACCATAACCATAGATACGACCAAGCTCCTTACCAGGATAAGCATATACGAATACGCTGTTACCTGCTGTGTAAGATGTATTCAACTGATAAAGCTCTACGCCAGGAGCCAACTCAACGAGTTTGTTCCAGTTACGCGACCAGTTGAAGTTGAAATCCCACGAGAAGTTACGAGTCTGAACGAGTTTCGCACCAATCGAAAGCTCGACACCGTGGTTGGTTACCTCACCGGCGTTAATACGCTTGTAAGTAGCACCTGTAATCTGGTCGGTAGGAACCGAAAGAATCTGGTTGGTAGTCTTGCTATCGTAGTAAGCAACGTCCAACGACAGACGCTTCTTGAAGAAGTGAGCCTCCAAACCAATCTCCCAAGACTCGGTGTTCTCCGGTTTAAGGTCAGGGTTGTTCAAAGTACCTGGCAATACGAACGACGACGAGTACGACGAGTTCGAATAGTAGTCGGTAATCTGGTAAGCCGAGCAGTCGTTACCTACGTTTGCCCACGAACCACGAATCTTCAACATATCCAACCAGTTGGTATCACGCAAACCAGGGATAGCCTGATCGAGCAAGATAGCTGCACTTATAGATGGATAGAAGTAAGAGTTGTTACCCTTTGCCAAAGCCGACGACCAGTCGTTACGAGCTGTAAAGTCGAGGAAGTAAGTATCGTTGTAGTTCAACGAAAGCATACCATACAACGAGTTGATCATCTTCTCGGTCAATACATACGAGAACTTTGGACGGTCAACCGAGTTCGAAATCATAAATACATTAGGTGCAGCCAACTTCTCCGCAGTTACCGCCTGGTTACGGTGGTTGTAAACCATATTGTTACCACCGAAGTTTACGCCCAAGTGGAAACGGTTGAACTGCTTCTTGTACGACAAGAGGAAGTCGGTATTAACCTCATAACGGAAGATGTTCTGGATACGGTACCAGCCCTGCAAGTAACCCGAAGTGTGGGCAGGCTTGCGCTGTGTACGATAGTCGTTGAAGAGGTCGAGACCCGAACGAACCATCAAATCCAAATCCTTTGTGATAGCGAAGTTAACCTGCATATTACCATAGATACGGTCACGCACCTGTGTATTGAGGTGCTCGTATGCCAACCAATAAGGGTTGTTTGTAGCATCACCTGAACCGTTACAGTTAATCAGGGTGTTAAGGTTCACCATATCGCCACCATCCTTCATATCGAACGACTTGTCGATACGACCGCTTGCATACTCATCCCAGAACGACTTGATCTGTACCGAAGGATAAGCCCACATCAACTGGTAAACAGGCGAAGAGCTGTTATAACCGGTTGTAGGAAGGTTATCCGAACGCTTACGGTAGTAATTAACCTTTGCACGGAATGTTACAACTTTGTTCAACTTGCTGTTGATAGAGAACGAAATCGACTCGGTGTTGTAACCCATATTAGGAACGATCCAGTTGTTACGAGCATCCTGGAACGAAGCACGAACCGAAGTTCCCTTACCGTTGTTACCGCTAATAGATATAGTATTCTTATAGGTAAAACCGGTCTGGAAGAAACCTTTGTAGAAGTCAGGAGCCTGATAAGGCAAGAGTTTATAGTACTTGTCCGATGCACCTTCGTAAATAGTACGCTTGGTGTCACCATCATAAACGTCATAAGTATTGATATCGATCGAACCCGGTTTGTCGGTACGCTCTGTCATCAGTTTGTTCCAATCGAGAGACTCGTACATATAAGCCAAACCTACGCCATTCTCATCAACACCATAACCGAAGTCTGTACCATATTTAGGACCCCAACAGTTACGCGACCAAAGACGGTCTGCAATCTTTGTCGAACCCGAATATACACTCCAAAACGAGAAGTATTGCTGTGGCAAATACTGAATACCGTTCACAGTTGCATAAGAGGTAGTAGCCGACGAACCAGCACCATAATCGGTCTGGAAGTCAGGCCAGAAAGAAGCCTGCTCTGCAACAAACGAGAACGAGTAATCAACACCGATACCCTTGCTCTTGCTACCGCTCTTTGTAGTGATAATCACGGCACCGTTCTGTGCACGCGAACCGTAAAGTGCAGTTGCAGCAGGACCCTTCAAGACAGATACCGAAGCGATATCGTCTGGGTTAAGGTCACCGATACCGTTACCGTAGTCGATAGGAGCATCCTCACTGGTAGAGTCACCACCCGAAGCGGTTTTCTCATTTCCCAATGGTACACCGTCAACTACGAAAAGGGCCTCGTTGTTGTCGTGCGAGAGGGAAGACTCGCCACGGAGGGTTACACGAACCGAACCGGCAGGACCGGTTGCAGCAGACTCGAATGTCATACCGGCAACCTTACCGTTCATACCGTCGAGCCAGTTACCCGAAACGGTTTGAGCGATATCGTCACCCGACACCTTCGAAACGGCATAACCGAGGGATTTCTCCGCACGGGTAATACCGAGTGCCGTTACGACAACCTCGTCAATCTTCTGTGTTGCCTCCTTCATCACGATGTCGATCTTCGAGCGAGCACCAACAGGCGACTCTTGTGCCTCGTAACCAACATAAGTGAATTCGAGAACCGGACTTGTAACACCTGCGACGTCGATCGAGTAGTTACCGTCCAAATCTGTGAGGGCTGCACGTGTCGCATGACCTTTGACCGAAACGGTCACACCAATCATAGGACCTCGAGCATCAGTAACCTTACCGGTTACCACCTTTCCCTTACCCTGTGCATACACCGATGCAGGGCTAAACAGCGTACAACAAACTAACAATGACAATGTTACCAATGCCATCGCAAACTTGCGAACACCGTTTGAAACAAGAAGTAAATCTCTTTTCATAGGTTAATTATTAAGTTTTATTAAAAATTGGTTGCTTAAATTCATACAAAAATAAAAAAAGATTTTCATTCCGCCAACACTATCGCAAATTATTTTCAAAAAAAATCGCAAAAAAATATTTTTAATAAATCTTTTTGGTCCAACATTTGTTTGGGAATAATATTTTGTAAAACAAAAAGGGGCTGTTTTTCAGAAAAATTTTTGTCTAAAATCGAATAAAATCAGCACAATTTTCAGCGAAAAAATATCCCGTTTCGAACACCCTTTTATCCCGCCTCGATACAAGAAGAAAAAATTGTTAAAATTGGAGATAAAATTGGAGATAAAATGGGAGATTTTGAGGTAATTTTTACTACTTTTGCCACGTTGTTCAAGCAAAACCAAGTACTATGAAGCAGAAAAACAACACCCCTTATATCCCCACAATCGGCGAAGAGATTGGCAATGCCGTATCGCACGGAGTGATGGCTGTCGCAGCCCTGATTTTACTACCTTTTGCGACACTTTGGAGTTACAGTCAGACCAACGAAAACAGTGTAGAATCGGCTGTCGGTGTCTCGATTTTCGTAATCTCGATTTTCCTGATGTTTTTGGCATCGACTCTCTACCACTCGATGAAGGCCGACTCGCCCCACAAAAAGGTTTTTCACATACTCGACCACATCTGTATTTACATTGCGATTGCAGGGAGTTATACGCCTATTGCTCTAACAGTTATAGATGGATGGCAGGGTATTTTGATAGTCGTTGTTCAGTGGGTAATGGTACTCTTCGGAATCGTCTATAAATCGCTATCGCGAAGGTCAATTCCGGCTGTCAGTCTGACCATTTATTTGATTATGGGATGGACAATTTTGCTCTTTTTTCCGCTATTTATCCGCAAGGCATCCCTACCGCTTTTGATACTCATTGCAGCAGGTGGAGTGCTATACACACTCGGTGCCTGGTTCTATGCAAAAAAGGGGTTCAGATACCACCATTTGGTGTGGCATTTGTTGATAAATTTGGCTGTAATGTGCCACTTTACGGCAATCGTATTTTTTCTCGATTAGCAGATCGTCAAACGTCCGAAATTTAGAGGAGTGTAAAGGGAAAATTTTTGAAAATTTTACCTCTTTCGCACCGATGTTCCCTGTACCGTAAAGAGGGTTTTCCCCGCATTGGAATAGAGCTCGATTACACGATGGAAAACTCCCTCCTGCATCTTCTCTGCCTCGATTGTTACACGGATATACGACTCCTCTCCCGGCATTATCGGGCGACGTGAATAGTGAGCTTTCAGGCAGGAGCAGGAGGTCAAAACTTTCAGTATAACGAGTGGCTCGGAGCCGACGTTTTCAACCTTAAATACGCAGTTGTATTTTCGACGCTCACGCAAAATTGTACCAAAATCGTGGGACGTTTTGTCGAACCGCAATTGGGTATATACGCCATGCTTCGGAGGACGTTTTGCCTCAACATTCAGGGGTAGCAAAAGCAGTATTGCAAGGAGTCCGAATAGTATATATAATCGTCTCATAGTCTGTTGGTTACTATTTTTCTGGTTACTCGCTTTTCAGCTTAAAATTATAGGTGATGGTGCCACCCTGAACAAAGGCTGCACTCTCGGTAAATCGTGCCAATTTTGCCGCCTTTATAGCCGCCTCGACAAGCACTGCATCGGATGTTGTCGAACCCTTCGGCTCAAAGGTTGCAGCCGTTACACGCCCCTGCTTATCGACCGTTACCCGCACCTTTACACGACCGCCTCGATTGCCGGCCGGATAGATAGGCGATGGCAGTGTGCCGACAAGACCACGCCCCTGCAAACCCTCGTCCAAAGCGTCTAAACCCAACGGATTAAGCCCTCGACCCTTGCCGCTCGACTCCTCTTTTTCGGCGGTGTTCGCGTTAGGGTTTCCAACACTCTCGGGGGTGTCGCTACCACCCTTGTTCATCTTGAAAAGTGCCTTCGGATTTACGGTGCGACTCTTTTGATCGGTACCTGCAACCTGTTCGGTCTGCTCTACGGGTGCCACCCTGTTATGCGGTGGCGAAACAACCTTTTTCGGGGGTGTCTCCGGCTCTTGAACAGGAGGCTCAACAAACTCCACGAACAACTCCGCCTCGTCAATGTTTGGGGTTTCGTATTCAATTGATACCCAAAGCATTGACAATGCTACTGCAATAGCATAAATCGCTACTGCAACCGTTGCCCAATAGTTTGTTTTCACTCTTTTATTCTACTTTTTTTGCAATATATTCCGCATAGTATATTGACTAAAATCATAACAACATACCACGCTAAAAATCGCATTTTAGGCGAGGATTTACAACATAAATGCTTCGAGTGTGGCGGGAGCATACTCTGCGTATGTGACCGTCTCACACGGGGCGTTTAGGAAAGTAAATACCGCATACCTATATCTCTACTAAAAATCGTATTTTAGGCGAGGATTTACAACTTTGGCGTATCTGTGGCTGTGGGAGCATACTCTATGTATGTGACCATAGCCACAGGGACGTTAAAGGCAGTAAATACCGCATAAAATCGATTTTTAAGGTTGGGTCGCCAATATTAAACGATACCCATTATCCTTTGCAACATTCATAACCTTGACAACCTCATCGACTGCAACGGTTTTGTCGCAGTGGAGAGATACTGTCGGGTCGGTTTGTCCCTGCAATCGAGCCTTCAACGCCTGTTCTACCCCCTCTATGCCACGAACTTTTTCGAGTTCTACATAGTAGTTATAGGTTGAGCCCTTCTGTTGAATTGAGACCGTGGTTACAGCCTTGTCTTTCAGTTGGTTGGAACTCTTCGGCAGCATCAGTTTCAGTGCGTTCGGGTTGATGAGCGTTGTTGCTATCAGCATAAAGATAAGCAACAAGAACATCAAATCGGTCATTGCCGACGACGAAAACGACTTATCGACCTTTGAGCCTCGTTTTATAGCCATAATATCTACTTTTGAACAGGTTGATTAAGGATGTCCATAAATGCTATGGAGTTTGCCTCCATCTGGAACACCAACTTTTCGATGCGTGCAACGAGGTAGTTGTAGCCGAAATATGCCGGAATACCAACCACAAGACCGCCTACGGTAGTTACCATCGCCACATACATACCGCCCGAGAGGAGTGCCATATCGACTGTACCTCCTGCTGCCGACATATCCATAAAGGTCTGCACCATACCCATAACGGTACCGAGGAAACCAATCATCGGAGCTCCACCTGCGATGGTTGCAAGGAATGGCAAGCCATTTTCGAGGCGCGAAACTTCGAGATTTGCAACATTCTCGATTGCGGTCTGCACATCGCTCATCGGACGACCGAGACGCTCAATGCCCTTCTCAACCATTCGTGCAATAGGTTTGTCGGTCTGACGACACAATTTGATAGCCGCTTCGATTTTGCCCTCCGAGATATAGTCACGGATACGATTCATAAAGCCCATATTCATACCAGAAGCACGACGAATCGCCAAAAATCTCTCTACAAAGATAAAGACCGTAACTCCACCCAAAACGAGCAATACCCACATCAGCCAACCGCCGTGGTTAAACAACTCCCAAAGGGTCATCTTTGCTGCGGCACCACCCTGCTGGGCTTCGGTTGCCGCCAATAATAACGCTGTTTGCATAATCTTATACTATTTTAATTTTTCAAGTTTCACACTCAATACGGCTAATCGTAGTTATCCGTAATATCTTCGTTTACAGGTTGTTCGCCATCTTTAAGCATCTCTTTTGCACCCTCATCGGCACCACTTGTATCGACTCGCGAATTGCGTTTTTCAGAAGATTCGTTGCGACGGCGACGGCTGAAACGATTTGCCACACGGTCACGCAAATCGCGGGCATTATCGAACTCCTCCTTATAATATATACCCAAACCAGTCTCTTGCAGACCCTGATTTTCGTCGAAGCGGTCGATGGTATGGGTAAAGCCCTTCAAACGCAACGTACCCGCCTTATCGATAAGCCAAGTGACATAGGCCTCACCCGTAAATGAAGATGTCGCATTGACCACACGCGATTTATCGACCAGATAGTTACCCTCAACCTCTATCAGCAATCGATTGTTCAACAAACCTTGCGAAAAGCCAAAATCGACCTCATCGCTCATCATTGTCTCGGTACGCGGACGATAGCGGAAGACGATATTCGAGCTATCGTTGGCCAGCCAGTTACTTAACTGATTCGAGAGCATTTCAAAACCTGTAACCGCAGCTGACGATACACCGAACGACGATGCCTCCGAAGAGGAGTCCGACATAAAGCTGTTGGAGAGCAGGAGATAGAGGAACTGTTGCGAACGTCGTTCAGGCGTACTCAACACATTGGCAATAATCGATTGAATATTGGCATCCACACTCGGCACAAGCACATCGAAATTGACCGTAGGTTTGGTCAAACGGTCGGTCAGACGAATAACGCAATCAACCGGAACAGCTCGGGTCGGTATGGAGCCATCACGCGAGATATACCCCTCCAAAAGAGGTTGTAATGACGCTTTCACCTGATATATGGCATCGATATTCAACAGAGCATCGAGAGGCTCTCCCGTCCATTGAATCGTAGAGCCCGGCTCGATTATAAACTTCTTATTGATAATATTTTGGAGCGTAAAGAGGTAACTACCCTCCGAAATCGTATAGTCGCCATACATCTCGAAGATACTTGCCTTCGGAGCCACACGGATATTCAGCAGACCCTCGCCTCGTCCCTTGATAATATCGCCTACCGTAGGGTCGATTACCAACTGCACCTCCGCATTAGGGCGAACATTGAGCGTCATTGCAATATCCATAGCACCACCGCCGGCCGAACGCTGACGATTGCGTCGTTCGAAGAGCATCTTCTTACGTACCAGATAGTTGGTAGTATCGACCTGCGATGCCTTTGTGAAGGTCACAAAATCGGCTGTCGAGATATTGCTCTTACCCGACAACGGCATAAAGAAGTGCGACCCATCGTTGGTTGTGGCATTTATCTCCATAGCCACGCCCGCCTTATCGCCACGCACAGCAACCTCGCCGCTGGCAAAGACGTTGCCATAGAACATATCGTTATCGCGTTTGTCGGTATTTAACACCTTAAACTGACGGAACGTAGCCAACATATCGTACTCAATATTGGAGAGGTGGTCCAATTTGAGATTCATATCAATCTGACCCCGATTCTTTGCCTCGTCGAAAATTGGCACATCACGCATATAGAAGCGGTTGTTACGCACCAAAATCTCCGCTTTCGGAGCCGTATATACGCACTTCGTAAAGTCGAGTTGCGTCTGCATATTGCTGACGATAAGTTTACCGTCGAGCGATGCCTGATTACGCTGACCCTGCAAGACCAAATCGACCGTTGTTTCACCCTTTGTTTCGGATATTACGCCCTTCAAAATCGGGTCCAACAGACCGAGACTCAACGACTTGGTCTGCAACGATACGTAGTATCGCATATTACGAGGAGAGAAGAATCCCTTTGCAATCTCTGCCCCATTATCCTCACGTCGCACCGACAGAGCCGCTCTCGAACGTCCAAAATCCCAACGCGACAGCAGTTGCAAATCGGGCACATCCATATCGTTCACCCGCAACGAGTCGAGTTCGACCTGTGCATTCAACTCCGTGTCGTGCAGCACCGAACGAATCTTTACATCGCCACTCGTACGTCCCTGAACATTGTAACCCATATTGGTTGCAAATTGGGCAAATGGCGACAACGAGAAGTTTTCGAGTCGGATTGTGAGCGAATCTTTAAGACTTCGTGACGCCACTCCATTTATCAGCAGGTTCTGCTTGTCGTCGGCATTATAGATTCGGAAGTGACGAATATTGAATTGCGACGAGTCGATATCGATTCCGTCGGAGGTTATGTTCCATATATGGTCTTTGCGTTTCACACGCGAAGGCAACACATCGAGCGATATACGTCGCATCGAGTCACGTCTTGCAAAGTGAGCCTTGACATTGAGTTCGCCCCGCAAATCGCCTACCGAATCGGCAAACGAGGCTGCAATACGGCTTTCGTTATCACGAGCGCCTATCTTCGTGTCAAATTGTGTTATATGCAGCGAGCCCGCATACAAATCGGCAGATGACAGCGATACCGCCAACGAATCTTGACGATTATCGGCAGCAAGTTTCATCTCCGTAACAAGATAACGACGCAACGAGACATAGTCGGAAGCCCCCTTCAACTCAAAGACATTGTGAGAGACATCCATAACGAGGTCTATTCGCGAATCGGGAGCTATATCGACTTCGTCGGTAAAGCAGGCTGCCAAAGGAGTTGCATCGCGTGTTGTCAGCGAAAAATAGACATTGCGTGCATCATCGCTCTCCTGCGGAAGATGCGACAATGCCTTCGCACCACCATCGGCATAGAGTTTCGGAATATACCGCACCAAAAGCGTCCGCAGATAGTTCCACGCATCGGCATAGGTCGCCTGTGTAGTGAACATCGCATCGGCAAACGGCGAGGTAAATTCCATAATTTTCTCATCCAAATTCTTTGCAATAGTCAATTTTGCAAGGTCACTCTCAACCACCTCCTCGTTGTGTTGATAGCGAGCGTTGGCAATACTTATCTCGCCCTGCATCTCCTCAATATTGCGACCGGCAAGACCGGCTGCAACCGTAGCACCAAACAGAGCAACCGTATCACGACGATTTAGTCGCAGAGCCGCCAAATCTGCCTCACGGATATCGGCAAGCAGGTTATAGAGTGGTTCTCGCTCCTCCGTTGCAAGCATTACGCGGGCTTCCAGTTCCGCTTTCAAATGCTCGTCATCGACATCGAAATCAACCTTGACATCGCCGGCACCATAACTACCATTAAACGAGCCGTTGTGGTAGTTGTAATCGTTGAAAGCAAACTGCTGAATATCGCCATTAAACGCTATTTGACTATTCTTACCGGCCAATGCACCATTTGCATAGAGCTTGAACGAGGCATCGCCCAACGATTTCAGGTCGAGAATAGCCCCCAAATCGAGCGAATCGGCAGCGATATCGGCAATCAACGTGCGTGAATCTGTCGATTTACCCATCTTGCACTCCACATCGACACTGCCACCCGTAGCGACCGCAAGTTGTAGTGAAGCATCAAAATCGGAGAGTGTTCCCTCGAAGTGACCCGACGCATCCACCCGCTTGGTGCGATGTGCCAACTCGCCAACCTTATCGCCAATATTCAGTCGGGCAATATTATGAAGCAGACGCACCACCTCGTCGGAGGTTGCATCCAAACGCTCGACATCGACATCGAATTTCGTTTTAGGAACATCTATTAACCCCTTTACAAGGGCTGTGGCACGCAATGTTCCGCCATCCTCCAATCGGAGATTATCGATTCGTCCCTCAAAATCGGACACCGTACCGTGCATCGATACCGTAGCCTCGCTAATCGTGGTTTGCCACCTACGCAGAGCAGGTGCAAAATAGCCCACCGTACCACTCGAAGCCGACGAATTTTCCATCTGCACCTCTAAACGCACATTGCGGATAAAATCTTTGTACGATGACCATCCATCGCCCAACAGACGCACATAAGGCGACCGCAAATCGACACCCTCGGCGTGCAGTGTCATATCGTCGAGCGTAATCACTCCCTTATCGACCAACAACCGCCCCGCAAGATTGTCGAGATGGAAACCGCTCTTCTCATCAAACGACAAGCTACGCACATCACCACCTACGGCTCCCTTGATAACATAGAAGTCGTCGATATGGGCATTTATCCCCGTGAGCTGCATATCGGCATAATCTACCGCATCAGGCTCTACGACCTTTGTACTCGGACGTTGCAGCCTGAACTCCAAATTACGGGCATCGAGCGAACGAATTTTCAGTTTGAAACGCCCCTCTCCCTTACGTTTGCTCAACTTATCGACCACCTCTTTGACGTTCATCACTCCGCGAGAAGATTGACGCAGAAAGAATTTGGTATCCTCCGCCCTCGCGACATTTATGGTCAAACCATCTTTCAGATTCGAAAAACTACCCAAATAGGCGGTCACAGAGCCGGCATACAACAGTGTGTCGGCATCAAAATCTTCGACATAGAACCCGCGAATCTTCACACGATTCAACATTCCGAGCGTAATATGCTCAACCTCGACACGTGTACCCAATTTATTGGTAGCAAAATCGGCAAACATACGCACTGCACGATTCTGCACGCTCGGTATCGACAGCGAGAGCGACACCGCAACGGGCAGAATTATCGACAATAAAATGATGGTCGATACGATTTTTACCAATATTTTCGTAACTTTGTGCACAGCTTTTGGGCGTTTTATGCCATATTAACTTACAAAGTTAATACTTTTTTTGGAGTTACGAACATTTTTTTTGAATATTTGCATCATTAGCGAGATATGGACAAGATTATTATCCTCGGAATAGAGTCGTCGTGCGACGATACATCGGCTGCCGTTTTGGAGAATACGGTGCTGCGTTCGAGCGTTATAGCTTCGCAGGCGGTACACGAACGATACGGCGGAGTGATTCCCGAGCTTGCATCGCGTGCTCATCAGCAGAATATCGTTCCCGTAGTCGATACCGCACTGCGAGATGCCGGCATCACCATCGACAAAGTCGATGCCATAGCATTTACTCGCGGTCCCGGTCTGTTGGGTTCGCTTATGGTCGGCACCTCTTTCGCCAAAGGTTTGGCAATGGCCCACTCCACGCCACTCGTTGAGGTAAACCACCTGCACGGCCACATTCTGTCGCACTTTGTCGATATGCCCGACCGCGAAGTTCCACATCCGTCATTCCCATATTTGGCACTGCTCGTCAGCGGTGGACACACCCAGATTGTCAAGGTTGATTCGCCGGACGAAATGGAGATTGTCGGTACCACAATCGATGATGCAGCAGGAGAGGCTCTGGACAAGTGTGCCAAAGTTATGGGTCTGCCCTATCCGGGAGGTCCGATTATCGACCGTCTTGCAAAGGAGGGCAATGCCGAAGCTTTTCGATTTGCTCGCCCGCGAGTTGCAGAGCTCGACTACTCGTTTTCGGGACTGAAAACATCTTTCCTCTACACGCTGCGTGACCACGTCGCCGAAGATGCAGATTTTATCGAGAAGAATAAAGCCGACCTCTGTGCCACACTTTTGACCACCGTAGTCGATATTTTGGTCGATAAACTCATCCGAGCATCGAAACAGTACGGAATCAAAGACATAGCACTCGGAGGTGGTGTATCGGCAAACTCGATGTTACGTGAGAGGGTCGCTATGGAGGGTCAAAAACGTGGCTGGCGAACATTCCTCCCCGAGCTGAAATTCACAACCGATAACGCTGCAATGATTGCCATAGCAGGCTACTACAAATACCTGCGAGGCGAATTTGCATCACTCGACGTTGCCCCTATTGCACGTTACGAAGAGATGGTTTAAGCAGCGGGTATAGGAGATAACAAAAAGCACAGCGGTCGGCTGTGCTTTTTTATTGTTAGGAAGAGTTTCGTTACTCGATAGTCCACGTTTCGCCCGAATTGAGCAAATCATCCATAGATGCGATACGACTCTTTTGACGACACTCCTCAACCTGACGCTCAACTTCGCCATCATAGACGCAAGGCTCTGCAAAGTCACGAATAACGCCCAAAGCAACGGGATATTCAGGATACTTCATCGCCGCCAACATTCCGTGCAGTGTAGTATCTTCGCAGTGGGCATCGTGCGTAAGCACATCATCCAACGTATAGCCATCTTCGCCAACAGTAACGACCTTCAAACGCAGGCCTTCAAGCACCAAACCCTTATCCTTTGCTGCACCGAACAACATCTTTTCGCCGTGTTTCAGCACGATAGTACGCTCGGCACGTGTTGCTTTGTCCGCTGCAAATGGAGCGTGAGTTTTATTGTTGAAAATCATACAATTAACCAACGCCTCAACAACCGACATTCCACGATGACGGGCCGATGCCAGCAGCACCTCACGAGTCAAAGCAACCTCGGCATCGACCGTACGGGCAAAGAATGTTCCCTTTGCACCAATCGCCAACTCGCCCGGATTAAACGGATGTTCGACAGTTCCGTATGGCGAGGTCTTTGTCACCGTACCCAACTTCGTCGTTGGCGAGTATTGACCTTTGGTCAAACCATAAATCTCATTGTTGAAGAGTATCAGGTTCAAATCGACATTTCGACGCAGTGCGTGGATAAAGTGATTACCACCGATAGCCAGCGAATCGCCATCGCCCGAACAGACCCATACCGACAAATCGGGACGAGCAACTTTGACTCCCGTAGCAATAGCCGCAGCACGTCCGTGAATCGTATGGAAGCCATAGGTCTGCATATAGTAAATGAAGCGGGATGAACAGCCGATACCTGACACAAAGACAAACTTCGAGTGAGGAATCTCCAACTGCTCGGCAATCTCCGGCAAAGCTCTCTGCACAGCGTTCAACACAGCGTGGTCGCCACAACCGGCACACCACTTAACCTGTTGTCCACTTTTGAAATCTTCGGGTAAGTATTTGTACTCCATAGTCTTATTCGTTTAGGTATTGACGGAAAGCATCGACCAACTCGCTTGTCGAGAATGGCTGGCCCTCGCACTTGTTGTATTGATGATATATGAATTGCGGATAGTTTTGACGCAGGTACGAAGCGAACTGTCCGCTGTTGAGTTCGCACACCACGATATGTTTGAATCCCTCAAAAATCTGCTCAACACCCTTTGGCAGCGGGTTAATATAGTTAAAGTGGCAGTGCGAAACCTCTACGCCCTCTTCACGGAGTTGTGCTACCGCAGCAGAGAGGTGTCCGCGAGTACCACCCCAACCCACAACAAGCAGTTCGCCCGACAATTTTCCGTCGCACTGTTGTTGAGGAATATCATCGGCCACCGCAGCAACTTTCGCAGCACGAGCACGAGTCATCACAGCGTGATTTGCAGGGTCATACGATATATTTCCCGTCAGAGCATCCTTCTCCAAACCACCTATGCGGTGCTCCAAACCTTCGCTACCTGCCGCAGCCCAACAACGAACACCACGCTCATCACGGTCATACGGCATAAATTGTCCCTCCGAAGGCTTGGCAACAGGAGGCATTATCTTCGGCATATCCGCCATTTGCGGAATAGCCCACGCCTCCGACGAGTTTGCAATAAAGCCATCGGTAAGCAGAACGACTGGTGTCATATGCTCCATTGCTATTCGTGAAGCTTCAAAGGCATATTTGAAACAGTCGCTCGGTGACGATGCCGCCAAAACAACCACCGGAGACTCGCCATTTCGGCCATACAAAGCCTGCATCAAATCGCTCTGCTCGGTCTTGGTCGGCAGTCCCGTAGATG
>JAFVXS010000075.1 GCA_017501025.1 Alistipes sp. | reverse complement strand
CCCCTATATAATAATAGGTACGGTGCAGTGCAATCGACTGCTGCCCGATTGCCGGTATAAACTGCTCCCTACCAAAGGCGAGTATAAGGCAGAAATTGAGGACAAATGCTATCTTGTTGAGGTTACGGACAATGGGGTAGTTCTGCCGACCGATGAGTTTGAAAACAAGAAAATAGTAATAAGATTATGATTTCACACTCTGTTCAATTGCGAGTTTTGTATCGCGATACAGATAAGATGGGCGTTGTCTATCACGCCAACTATTTAGCGTTTTTCGAGGCTGCACGCAACGAACTCTTCCGCTCGATAAATCTTCCATATTCGGAGTTGGAGGCTCGCGGAATCGTTACACCTATCATACACGCATCGTTGGACTATAAGTCGCCGGCATACTACGACGATGTTATTACTATAAAAGCGACATTGGTGGAGTTGCCGTTAGTGCGTATGCGTGTGCAGTACGAGATTACCAACGAGGCTGGGACTCTGCTTACGACCGGCGAGACAATTTTGGGCTATGTCAATATTGAGCGTCAGCGTCCTTGTCGAGCCCCAAAAGAGCTTATCGATGGTCTGCAACAATACTTCGAAGAGTAGTTATGCAGCTCGATAGCCGAAATCTTTGGGTCTCACTTCTCTTTTTTGTGGCAGTGGGGTGCTACTTTTTTCGTGGTGCAATCTTTGGAGAGTTTGCCTACCTGTCGGTAGTGCGAGATTTGACAAAGGCTCTGCCCATTGCATTGTTGGCCTTTGCTGTGGCAAGGCGTAACGGTAGGGTAAATCTGATAGTTGCAGCGTTGGCACTGTCGGCTGTGGGCGATGTGGCTGGCGAACACAGGGCATTTCTTTGGCAGGTGGGCTTTTTTATGGCGGCACACCTCTGCTATATCACTGCATTTTGGCGAGAACGTCGTGCGTATAATCGTACCGATACCTCTTTGAGTGCTGTGTTATGGGTTGTGCTTATGACCTTTGCAGGTGTGGTAATACCTTACGCCTCGACAACTGCCGAGATGATTGCCGCATTGTTGTATGTGATTGTGATTGGCACAATGGCAACTATGGCACTATGTCATCGCCAACCCGACAGATGGATATATTGCATAGCGGCTCTGCTATTCTGCTCGTCGGATGCAATGATAGGCTATGCCCGTTTTGTCGAGCCCTTTGCGGGTCGTGGTATCGCCATAATGACAACCTATTTTGCAGCTCAATATCTCTTTGCTATGGCTGCGTTGCGACGTTGCACGGCTACTCGATAAGTTCGAAGTGCTGGTAGTCTTTGCACGAACGATAGTCGCCTCCCCACTCAAATCCGTTTTCGAGAAATAGTCGGCAACAGATGTCGTCTCGCTCAATTTTATATGGGTACGACACCTCCCGATTGAGATACTCGGCACCCTTTTCGGGGGCTATGAGCAGCGAGCCATCTTTACGACGCTTAACGTAGGGGTTGTATAGCGGATTGATATCTATCGCCACACCCCGAGAGTGTGCCGACAATCGTCCACCTGTGGGGATGGTGCGGTAGTTGAATGCCGACGAGTTGTTTGCCTCCATCGAGCGGTTGTCGTCAGCGGCATAGTCATCGACCAATACCATTCGTTCGATTGGGTATTGTGCATCGTACAACTCTCTGAAAATTCGGACTATACGGTCGGCTATGCGTTGGTGTACGACCAACTCGCCCAAGAGAATATCGCCCTCGATATTACGGTGCAAAACCTTGATGTAACGCAACTCCGTGCGAGGAATAGTACACTCCTTTTTGTAGGAACGCCCAACCATCCGCTCGAAGATTTTGTCACTGATAACTTCCGCCCTGAAACAGCGTTCGATGCCGTAGTGCTTGATATCGTCGAGCGTGATTTTCGTGCCTGCACACCAAGCCTCAATATCGCAATTCTCTGCCGTAAGTGTGTTTATGCCGATGGATATCAGAAGAGTTATGGTCAGTAAAAGTCTCTGCATAGTCGCCATATTTTTCGTAAAGGTACAAAAATATTGTCGCATAACAAAAACGACAAACGCCCTGCCGATTTTTGTGTTCGACAGGGCGTTGTATCGCGTTACTCTATTGGGACGATTAAGCCTTGTTTGGCTCGATAAGGTTAATCGAACGCTCGATAAAGTCCGAGAGATTCTTGCCCTTCAACATACCGTTCGAGAGCAGAGCAAGGTCGATAATTTGGCGAATCAGCGACAACTCCGAGCCGATTTCACGCAGACGAGTATTGCGTTCGTCGGTAAGTGCCGTTACCTTCTCGCGTAACTCCTCACGCATCGTCTTCTCTTCGGCAGAGAGTTCATCCTCCTTTTTGCCCTTTACGACCTCCTCGAAGCGATTTTGCTCGGCAGTAGCTGCATCAATCTTCTTTGTGATGGTTTTCAGGCGGTCGCCGTAGCTGCTTTCAACCTTCTCCAAGATGTCGAGCGTGATAGGGTGGTTGCCGTTGATTGCTATTGTGAAGTTGTCTGGCATTTCGCCATAGAATTGGCTCATTCCGCCACCACTCATAGCTGCCATATCCTTCATTCGACGCATAAACTCATCCTGCGTAATTACGATAGGTGGCTGCGAAGGCTCCATAGCCTCGAATGTGATGTGGTAGTGAATCTTGTCATCGACCGGAAGCTGACTCTCGAAAGCTGGACGTAACAGGCTCTGCTGCATCTCTGAAAGCGATATTTTCAGGTCGCTCTGCTTTGGTATCAACTTCTCGATAACATCGCTATCGACACGCACAAAACGCACCTTCTCGTTTTTGGACTCGTACCAATTGATATAGTGGCTATCCAACTGTCCATCCATCAACAGCACATCGTATCCCTTTGCCTTTGCCGACTCGATGAATGAGTGCTTGCCCTCGATGCTGTCCGTATAGAGTATTACGAGGGTGTCGTTCTTGTCGGTTTGATTCTCCGTAATCTTTGTGCGATATTCGTCGGCAGTCGAGTAGGTGCCATCAACACTCTTCCACAACATATAACCGGCAGCCTTCTCGGCGAACTTCTCGTCGGTGAGGATTCCGTATTGGATAAAGATTTTCAGATCGTCCCACTTCTGCTCATACTCCGCACGCATCTGTATGAAGAGTTCGCCCAAGCGGTCGGCAACTTTGCGGGTGATGTAGCTCGAAATCTTCTTTACGTTCGAGTCGCTTTGCAGATACGAACGCGATACGTTCAGCGGGATGTCTGGCGAGTCGATTACACCGTACAAAAGTGTCAAATAGTCGGGAACGATACCCTCGACCTGGTCGGTTACAAATACTTGATTGCAGTAGAGTTGAATCTTGTTCTTCTGAATCTCGAAGTTGTTGTGAATCTTCGGGAAGTAGAGGATACCGGTCAGGTGGAACGGATAGTCGATATTGAGGTGGATGTAGAAGAGAGGCTCGTCGCTCATCGGATAGAGGTCACGATAGAACTCTTTGTACTGCTCCTCGGTAATTTCGGTTGGTGTACGACCCCAGAGTGGCTCGGTTTGGTTGATTTGGTTGTCACGGTCCGTATCGCAATACTTTCCGTCACGCCACTCCTGAACCTTTCCGAAGATGATAGGCACAGGGAGGAATCGGCAATACTTTTTCAGCAACTCGCCGATGCGGTTTTTGTCGCAGAACTCCTTGCGGTCGTCCGATATGTGCAGCACGATTTGTGTGCCACGCTCACGGTGCTCTGCCAACTCCTCCATCTCGAACTCTGGCGAGCCGTTGCACGACCAATGTACCGAAGGTGCATCAGCCTGATACGATTGGGTGAAGATTTCGACCTTGTCGGCAACCATAAACGCCGAGTAGAAACCCAAGCCGAAGTGACCGATGATGTTTTGGTTCTGATACTTTGCCAAAAACTCTTCGGCACCCGAAAATGCTATCTGATTGATATAACGGTCGATTTCGTCGGCGGTCATACCTACTCCTCGGTCGGTTACGGTCAGCGTCTTTGCGTCGGCATCGACTGCGACATCGATATTTATGGAGCCGAGTTCACCGGCAAATTTACCGTTCGAAGCCAACGTACGCAACTTCTGTACGGCATCGACAGCGTTCGCTACCAACTCGCGGAGAAAAATCTCGTGGTCCGAGTAGAGGAACTTCTTAATTACGGGGAAGATGTTTTCGGTTGTTACACCAATTTTTCCATTTTTCATACTCTATCTCTTTTTTTTGTTTGTTGTTTTATGCAAGTTGTGACGACACATAGCCACGACTTTGTGATTTGCATACCTTGTGTCGGTCGTTATGGATATGTCAAAGTGTGTGCCAACCCCTATTTTCGACGAAACAGGGGCATAGCACGGCTTTTTGTGTGACAATATGGCAGATATAGTGACATCGTCTGCCAATAGGTGGGTGTTGATAGCGTGTTGAAATCCTGTCAAAAACAGGTTGAAAAGTTGTTGATAGTGTGTTAAATGGTGTTGAAAAGGGAGAGAACTTGCGAACGAGGTCGAGGATTATCATACCTTTTCCAAAATTCTCTCTCGCTCGGCAGAGGTCTCTATATGGTCGTTCCAATGCGATGAGGCGTGCGTACCGTCGCAATATGGTTTGTTTGCCGATTCGCCACAACGACACAGCACAGAGCGGTTGCGTACTTCGTATGTCTGCCCATCCTCACGTGCGATTTTTATGCCGCCACGAACCCACAGACCACCACTCGCTCCAACCCATACATCCTCGATAATGGCGAGCGATGGGTCGTAACGAAATTCGTAGGGGCGGTCGGCGTCGTTATCCCACGCCATCAGTCGTCCGCTCGGACACATCGACGCTGCACGAATTGCCAAATGGCGGGCGTGAGGGTCGTAGTCCGACTCGGTAAGTTGCCACACTCCCTGATTGGCATCGCAAAATCGGGCAAATACGCAGAAACTCTTATTGTCGGTTATCGAGATGTG
>JAFVXS010000074.1 GCA_017501025.1 Alistipes sp. | reverse complement strand
CTCTTCGTAGCCTTTGGAAGCCTCGCGACATATCACCACATTACCAATCGCATCTCGACGATATGCAAGATTGTGCTTCGTTGCAAAATCTATCAAATAGGCTATAATCTTCTCTTCGTGCTTCGATGGACGTGGTACGCGGGTAATCTCATCGAAGAGTCCCCACATCAATTTTGGTTCTAAATCTTTAATCTGTGACATATTCTCTTACTTTTTGTGTACCATAACTACTGCTGTTGCCGACACGCCCAACTCCTCGCCTTCGAATCCCAAATGCTCGGTAGTTGTCGCCTTCACCGACACACAATCCTCCGCAATGCCTATTGTACGGGCTATTCGCTCACGCATAGCATCTATATATGGTCGCAGCTTTGGTCGTTGCATCGCTATTGTACTATCCAAATTAACAACTTCATAACCGGCTGCATCGAGCATATCCACACAGCGACTCAACAGGACAAGTGAATCAATCCCCTTAAACTCACCCGATGTATCGGGAAAGTGTTTTCCGATATCGCCCAACGCCACCGAGCCCAATATGGCATCGCATATAGCGTGTACCAAAACATCGCCATCAGAGTGTGCAATACAGCCCTTCGTGTGGGGAATATCTACCCCACCCAACACAAGACGTAACCCCTCACCCAAAGCGTGAACATCGTAACCGTGACCAACTCTATACATATCAATTCAGCATTTTACTGTTCAAAGGCAAAGTTATACAAAAATTATGATATATCTATACTATTTATCTATTTCAAGTTCCACCTTCGGATGCTTATAATCAACTACCCACATATTCTCGACCGTAAATATAGGTTTGGTAGCCTTTGCTTCGATTTTACCCTTTCCGAAACCAATCATTACCGACTTGAACGGTTCCAAGAGGTAGTTGGTCCTACCGCGACGCAGATGCATTGGTATTGAGCAGGTATTGGTAAGCATATAGAAATGCTCGTTTGTCTTCTTATCTACTCTTATCAGACGGCAATCAACAGCTGCATTGAGCAACCCTACAAGCCACGACTCCTCACCAATCAGGCAACCACCCGAATAGGCAACGGTGCGACGTGCAAGAATAGCATCTTTAATCGCCTTCTCGGTCAAATCCTTCGCAAAAACGAGTGTCATTGTGCGATGCGTACCCACTATTCCAAAGTCGTGGGCAGTGATAACGTGCTCGTCCGAATTTCCAAACATTGTGAGTTTTTCGTCAATGCAGCGACGGAGAATATGAGGATAGAAGTTGTAGCCATTGACCACCTCGACACCATCAACCAAACCCTCACCATAGACGCGTTCGTGGAACTCCGTCTTATCGCTCGTATCGCGGCTCCACGCCGGGTGATTATGGACTACGATACCACCCTGTGCCTTGACCTTACGGAATGCAGTCTCCATATCTTCGTCGTACACCGTATTTATATCTTTGAGAAACAGTGCATTAAAGTGCCCGTGAGTTTGCGAGCCGCGAGCCATCTCGCAACCCTTGATGAGCAACATTGGGTAGTTGCTCTTTTTCAACTGTGCGACAGCCTCTTCGTGAATGGCATTGAAATCGGCCAAAACAGCACCCGCATCAGATGCCGACTGATACTTCATAGGTTCGTTATCTCCGCTGTACGGAGCAATAACCTTAAAGAATTTTCGCTCTCCGCTACGAACTTCATAGTGGTCGGTAATCGCAATGATATCCAGACCATCTATCCACGCTTCGACAACACGACCCGCAGGGGTTACACGACCATCAGAGTAGGAAGTATGAATATGAAAATCTCCCTTGTAACAGTTAAAACCATTAACTTTTGGAAGAATAATCTCCGTACGAATAACCCTTGCCCGATTACACGTTCGCACGGTGTGCGGAATACTCTTTTGTGCACATAGTGTAGGACAAGCGATGAGTGCAGCCAATGCAAGTGTTATGAATTTCTTCATAGAGATATTGTTGTTTTAATTACTTTCAGTAACAAAATTATGGTTTTACAACCTTTATCACAAACGATTGGGGTATAAACTCAAAAGTTTACGCCCCAATCAAAGATTTCATCCTCTCTACGCGGACTACTTCTCGCTCTGTGCTTTCAGCAAATCGCGAATCTCGGTCAAAAGAACCTCCTCCTTCGATGGCGCAGGAGGTGCAGGAGGAGTTGCAGGTTTTGCCTGCTCCTTCTTCAACAAGCGGTTCATTATCTTAACCATCAAGAACACACAGAATGCCAAGATAGTGAAATCAACAACCTGCTGAATAAATGCTCCATAGTTCCACGTTACGGCCGGTGCAATAACCTGACCCGCAGCGTCGAGAACCTGCTGTTTGATAGTGATTTTCAAATCGGTAAAATCAACACCGCCAACCGCAAGTCCGACAGGTGGCATAATCACATCATTTACGAGCGATGTTACAATCTTTCCAAATGCACCACCGATGATTACACCGACAGCCATATCCATCACATTGCCCTTCAATGCAAATGTCTTAAATTCCTTCAAAAATCCCATAATTGTAAGTTTTTTGTTAGTACTTCGGTTTTACAAAAACTATCCGATAATAAGCAGAACTGCATCGGTTGCAACATTATCGCCCTCGGCAACAGCAACTTGGAGTACAGTACCCGCATAGTCAGATGTAATAGAGTTCTCCATCTTCATTGCCTCCAACAGAACAACCTCATCACCGACATTTACCTTATCGCCCTCCTTCACTTTGAGCGAGATAACACGACCCGGCAGTGGAGCAACAATCTTATTACCCACAGCAGGTTTTGGAGCAACAACCTCGGCTGCCTTTGGTGCAGAGTCACCCACCTCAATCATAATGGCATCAGCAGCAACATTGTCGCCAACAGCAACCAAAATCTGCTTTACAACGCCACCAAAATCGGCCGTAATCGAGTTCTCCATCTTCATTGCCTCCAACAGAGCAACCTCCTGTCCGGCTGCAATGGTATCGCCAACCTTAACCTTGATGTCGATAACCTTACCCGGAAGTGGAGCAACGATAGTCTTACCTGTAATCTCCTGCTTTGCAGCAACCTCTACTTTTGCCTCCTCCTTTGGTGCAGCAGGAGCCTCTTTGGCAACCTTTGCCTCGTATGCAGCCTTCTTAACACCTGTAAGATATGGTTTTGCTACCAATGGGAACAATTCGAGCAACAATACCTCCTTCTCGTTCTCGGCAAGTTTTACACCGCCAGCCTCCGGAAGTTCAGGATTTGGCTGCTGCTGATACTTCGAGATATCGTAGTTGGTCTCCTCGCGAACACCACAAATCTTAAAGCGGAATTCAGGGTCAATCTTAACAGGAGTCTTACCGTATTCGCCCTTTACAAGGTTTACAAACTGATTGTTCTTGGTAGTGTACATAGGGCGACCAGCCTTCTCATCCAACGCACAGTTCACAGCCTGTGCACCGACAATCTGCGATGTTGGAGTTACCAACGGTGGCAAACCTGCCGACAGACGAACGCTTGGGATAAGCTCCATCGAACGTGGCAAAATATCCTCTGCTTTCAAAGCCTGCAACTGTGCCACCATATTCGAGTACATACCGCCAGGAATCTCTGCCTCCTGAACGAGTTTGTTAGGAGCAGGGAAGCCGAAATATGCTTCAATACGCTGTGCTGCATCGAGCAATGTTGCAAAGTCGTCAGCCTGTGCAGCCTTAACGGCACGCTCCAACTGCTGCTCAACCTCGGCAGGAGTAGCATCGACCATAGGATTAAATGGTTTTGGAGCAGGCTTATCGGCTCCAAATACCGATACGTTCAACTGTGTGCGAATATCTTTCAAGCACTCGTTAATCTTTGCCACAGCCTCCATATTCACGCCGATATCGATACCAAGCTTTTGGCAGAAGAGATAT
>JAFVXS010000073.1 GCA_017501025.1 Alistipes sp. | reverse complement strand
GTTTCAGCCTCTCAACCCACAACACGTAGGTATGTACGTCTGTGGTCCTACCGTATATGGCGACCCACATTTGGGACACACTCGTCCTGCCATTACATTTGACCTTCTGTTCCGCTATCTGCGTGCCGAGGGTTACAAGGTACGCTACGTCCGCAACATAACCGACGTAGGCCACCTCGAACACGATGCCGATGAGGGCGAGGATAAGATTGCAAAGAAGGCACGATTGGAGCAGCTCGAACCGATGGAGGTAGCACACTACTACACAGAGCGTTACCGCACATTTATGTCGACCCTCGCCGTATTGTCGCCATCTATCGAGCCACACGCTTCGGGCCATATTATGGAGCAAATCGACTTTGTAAAACGCATTATTGATGCAGGATATGCCTACGAATCGAATGGTTCGATATATTTCGATGTAGAGCGTTACAACCAAGACCACCACTACGGTCGTCTTTCGGGTCGCAACCTCGACGATATCGTTACCGACACCCGTAAGTTGGATGGACAGGAGGATAAACGTCACTCCTACGACTTTGCGTTGTGGAAGAAGGCTTCGCCTGAACATATTATGCGTTGGGCTTCGCCTTGGAGTGACGGATTTCCGGGCTGGCATATGGAGTGTTCGGCAATGAGTACCAAATATCTGGGCGAGCAGTTCGATATTCACGGAGGAGGTATGGACTTGATGTTCCCTCACCACGAGTGCGAAATCGCTCAATCGACCGCTGCCCTCGGACATGACTCTGCCCGCTATTGGATTCACAACAATATGATAACCATCAACGGCAAGAAGATGGGTAAGTCGTACAACAACTTCATCACTCTCGAAGAGATGTTCAACGGCACACACCCTGCACTCGAACAGGCTTATAGTCCTATGACCATCCGCTTCTTCATCCTGCAAGCACACTATCGCTCGACACTCGACTTCTCGAACGATGCACTGCAAGCTGCCGAGAAGGGTTTGGACCGTCTGATGAAGGGTATCGAGGCTCTGCATAAGGCAAAGCCATCTGCCGACTCGACAATCGACGTTGCCGATTTGGGCAGACGTTGTCACGAGGCTATGAATGACGATTTGAACTCCCCTATCGTAATCTCCGTACTCTTTGATTGGGTTCGTATATTCAACTCGCTTGCCGACGGTACACAGCGTGCTACGGCTGCCGAGCTCGAAGAGTTGCGTTCGACCGTAAAGTTATGGGTAGAGGATATCTTGGGTCTCTACGACGAAAAGGCACAGAGCAAAGGTGGCAAAGATATGGTAACACCTCTCGTCGAGATGTTGTTGGAGATGCGTGCAAAGGCAAAGGCCGAGAAGAATTGGGCTTTGTCGGATGAGATACGCGACCGATTGACCGCCATAGGTATTCGCGTCAAAGACCGCAAAGATGGATGCGATTGGGAGATTGAATAATCGACTTCTCGATATTTGCAAATCAAAAGGGTGTGTCTAACAAGTTTTTAGACACACCCTTTTGATTAGAAGTTGTATAACAAGAGGTATTTCAAGGCTTGTGAAGCCCGAAAAACCGCAGCTTCTTTTATTATTCTTCTATGCGGCGGCAATACTTATCATACCGCTCCATAACCTGCCGAACATAGGCGATGGTCGTTTTGGGAGCACCAAAACGTCCGCCCGTCACAGCCTCGTGATTATAAAACTCCTCATCGGCAAGAAGCAGAAGGTAGTCGCTTACCGTCTCCCAATCGTTGAGGTTGTCATCGTAATACTCTGCCAGATTTCGAGCATCAATCACTCGCGAAGCTCCGCAGTTGTAACTTGCCACCGTAAATGCCATACGGTCGTAATTATCAATATCTTTCGGCAGTTGCAACATACGCTGCATCGAGCGATATATTCTTGCTCCGACATCGATATTTACCTCGATATCGGCAAGTGTTTCGCGTGCAACATCAAAAGACTCGGCTATATGCGGCATCACCTGCATAAGTCCAACCGCACCACGTGATGATACAGCATCTGCCCGAAAGTGCGACTCGGCATAGGCCATTGCAGCCAACAATCGCCAATCAACTTTGTGACGACGACCAGCCTTACGAAAATATTTATCGAATGGAGATAAGCCCTTTTTAAGAGATAGTGTATCGATTGTGACAGGCTCGACAAGTTGGGGAACCGAAATCGCAACACTCGCCTCCTTCCGCCCGATGCAGAGAGCAACAGCAAGTATCGAGACCAAACCCAACACCACCCCCACAATAATCGATATGTGTCGTAACTTCATACGGCAACACTTGCAACAATTAGTCGTAGAATGCCCACGACAGACCAATCTTCAACATACCCGGATTGAGCGGATAACCTGCAATAGAGAAGAACTCGTTATTACCAAACAAGCCTTTATTAAGGTGCTGATACTTAACCAATATACGCATTCTCTTCCACTTCGCTGCAATAAATACGTCAATATAAGGATAGTTGCCGACCTCAACCTCGTTCTGATTATAGAATACCGACAATGCCGGATTGTAGCCCATAGCCTTGTATTTGGTGTTGAAACGACCATCCAAACCAATCTGCAAACGCAGCACATCCTTCTTTATCCAAAATTCGTAGTAGTACGAGAGGAATGCCGACACCAATGGCACAGGTACCACATCTTCATTCGACGACAACTGTACAAGAAGACGATGGTTAAGATGTAAGCCCTTTATCGTAAAGTCCTTTTGGGCATATATACTCGTCACACTTACCGAGCCGTTATGCTGCACAGGTAGGCAGTCGGGACCATAGTAGATTTTATCTCTCAACACCGATTGCCAGAAGCCCAACTCGATACCGTGGTCGGGGACTCTGAATGCAACGTTAAATCGGGTTTCGCCCTCTTTGCCGAAGTTATTGTTCCAAATGTAGTGATTCGACCGCCAATTCTGTTGCCAATAGCCCGGAGTGGTCATCGATTCGCTGAATTGTCCCGACAAAATCAGCGGTTTTCCCTTGATAAAGGCTGTAAACTCCGCTCTTGCGCCAACGCTATAATCGCCACCCCTATACCCCGATGGATATAGTTTGAAATCGGCACCCCACGACACATATTTGCGAATCTTGCCATCGATACCCGCATAGGCAAACCAAGCGGTCTTTGTAACTGGCTCCTGATCGCCCGTAGCATAGTCGCCCAACGAGAATTGCGAATAGGTGTGAACATCGATACCGACACCACCGTCAATCGTACCTACCACGCCTTCTCGATTCCACGGTTGAGCCTGCACGAAGAAGCGGTTTGTGATAATTCGTTCATACAACGAGTCGCGTGTCTCGGTAGGATTCATATACCAATTTTTGTAGTATGTATCTGTTTCGGAGCGGAACGTACCATCCGGGTTTCGCTCGGCTCGTTCGTTTACGTAGGTCGAATATTTGTCGGTGTATATCTTGCTCCAAGCGTTATACTCGAAGGTGTGACCGATATAGATTGCCGACAACTCCGCCATCGAGAAGTCCTTTTCGGTCATTCGCTGCAACGGAATACCGATAGACTGCTTGACAAAGAAGGCGTTGTTTCGATACTTATTGAGAGCCTCCGACGTAGCCAACCGCATAGGAACACCCGACGGCATTTCGAATACGGTATCGGTGATTGCCCACTCGCCAACGACACCACCATTCTCCTGCTGCTCGATATAGTTGTTCAGATAGGCTCCGTGAATCGAATAACGACGACCCGTATGGGCAAATCTCGCAGCGAGGTTGTGATTCTTAACCCTTGCTCTATCATATTTTCCCCTCGCACCCCTCGCACGATACGATACCGATGCAGAGGTCGATGGCGATATATTCTGCGATGCCGTAACCTCAAAATGCTCCTCACGATAACGCTTCTGACCCGATTCGAGATAGGTGAGCCAGATGTAAGGGTGCTTCATATTGTAGAACGGCGTATTTTCGAGTGTGTATGTATAGGCATCGTATGGCTGTGCAAAGGTAAACTCCTTCGATTGCGTACGCTCGAAATAATTGACCTCTTGCGAAGCCTGACCCAAACCACCAACCGAGTTACTGCCAAGGCGTTTATGGTAGTGCGGATAGTCCACGTGCCACATAGTCAGTGTAGTATCCAACGGGCCAACCTCTACATTGTTTGTATTACGTTTGATAGTCCATCTGAAATTTCGCAACGCCCTGACCGAATCGCTGAAATAGTAGGACTCCAACGGTTTGCGTTCACGTTTCTTTTTGGTCGAATCCTGCGGTTGGGTTGCACCCTCGCCATTTTCACCATTCTCGCCATTCTCGCCGTTCAGAGCACTCTGGTCGAACGGATTGGTACCATAGCCACCCAAACCCTGTTGCGACTGCTGATTCATTCCCTGAATGGAGTTACGAGAGTTCTGTCGTTGAGCACGCATAAGGGCACTTGCATCCAACTGTGCAAATGTACGCGAGAATGGTGCAGACAACGCAATTGCCACCAGCACCACCACAAGCGATATCAACCCTCTGCAACGACCCATTTACTACTCTTTTGAGCGGCAGCAAATCCACTGTACTGCGGATACCACCACATATAGAACGATTATTGACGGAACAGAGTATATACCGATTGAAATAATCAGAATTATCGACACCAACAAGAAGAGATAACGCAACAGATTCTCACGCAAGCCGAAAGATTTGAACTTGAACGAGAACATTCTGATTGGGCTAACCAACAATGCCGACATCAATATCGATATGAGTGCAATCCACTCAACCGTAAGCGACACTTTACCCATCGTAGCAAGTGCAGCCAACGAGATACAGAATATTGCATTGCCCGGAGTAGGCAGACCACAGAACGTATCGTGCTGTGTATCGTCGATATTGAATTTGGCAAGACGGAGAGCCGAGAATGCCGCAATCAGAAACGGCAGGCATCGCAAGAACTCCGCAAAACCACCCTCCAATCCATACATAGACTCTACGGAGCGGGCTACGGCATAAAGAGCCATTGACGGAGCAACACCGAACGAAACCATATCCGCCAACGAATCCAACTGCACACCGATTTCAGAGTACTGTTTGAGCAGACGAGCCGTAAAGCCGTCAAAAAAGTCGAATACGGCAGCCAACACAACCAAAGCTGCGGCTACCTGCACATCCTCGTAAACCAACGAACTGACAATCGACAAACAACCACAAGTGAGGTTGGACAATGTCACAATATTGGGGATTGTAAACAACTTTATTTTCATTTTTATCACTTTTTTGTCACTTTTAACCCGACAAAGTTACAAAAATTTTTTATCTTTGTCATTCAGTTGGAAGAATATAATTAAACTTAATACAATAATGGGCAATAACAGAGAAGTTTTTTGTGTAATAATGGCGGGTGGAGCAGGCACACGTTTTTGGCCTAAAAGCCGCAAACACAGGCCAAAACAGTTTCTCGACATACTTGGAACGGGCAAAACATTTATCCGCTCGACCTACGAGCGTTTTGCCGAAAAAATTCCGTCACAAAACTTTTTGGTGGTAACAAATTCCGACTACCGCTCTCTCACATTAGAGCATCTGCCAGAGTTGCAACCACAACAGGTATTATGTGAGCCGATAGGACGCAATACCGCCCCTTGTATCTGCTATGCAGCATATAAACTCCGCCGACAAAACCCCGATGCGGTGATGATTGTGACACCGGCTGACCACCTTGTACTCAATCAGAGCGAATTTCAAACCGTAATTGATGACGCAGTGGCGTTTGTCGAGCAGAACAATGCCCTTATGACAATCGGCATCAACCCATCGCACCCCGAAACAGGCTATGGCTATATTCAGCGTTCCAACGCCGACATAATATCGAGAGTAAAGTGTTTTACCGAAAAACCGACTCTCGAATTGGCACAGACATTCATTCGTTGCGGAGAGTTTTTATGGAACTCCGGAATATTTATTTGGAAGGTCTCCGATATCATTGCAGCAATCGAACGCTACCTTCCAGAGCTGCACGCTCTTTTCGAGTCGATAGCCGACAAACTTGATACGGCCGACGAGGCAGGAGCCATTGCTCGTGTATATGCAGAATGTCGCTCTATATCAATCGATTATGGTGTAATGGAACACGCCGACAACGTCTATGTCCGCAGTGGCGATTTCGGATGGAGCGATGTCGGTACGTGGGGCTCACTGTACCGCTACTCCCGCAAGGATAAGTATGCAAACGTAAAACCGACAGAGGGGTGCTATACATACGACACCCGAAACTCGATAATCTCGCTCCCGGAGAACAAAATCGCAATCATCAACGGTCTGCGTGACTATATCGTAGTCGATACAGACGATGTCCTGATGATTTGCCCCCGCAGCGAAGAGCAGAATATTCGCAAATATGTCGATGAGGTCAAGTATCACACCGGCGACAAACACTGCTAACAATGATTGAACCTACATTCGATATCGAGGCTCTATACTCCCTATTCGAGCAGTGCGAATCGGTCTCGACCGACTCGCGTCACATCGAGCCAAAATCGCTGTTTTTTGCGTTACGAGGTGCAAACTTCGACGGCAATCTCTACGCCATAGCAGCCCTCGAAGCAGGTGCCGAATACGCTGTCGTAAGCAGCGAGACTCCTCTCAAAGAGCGTCCCGATCTTGCAAAGCGGATGTTTCTGTGCGACAATACTTTAACAGCACTTCAAATATTGGCTCGCCACCATCGCCGACAACTCGCCCTGCCGATAATCGCTATCGCTGGCAGCAACGGCAAGACAACCACCAAAGAGTTGGTTGCCCGAACACTCTCCGAACGTTTCGAGACCTATGCAACAAGAGGCAATCTCAACAATCATATCGGAGTACCGCTCACACTGCTTGCGATGACAAAAGATACCGAGTTTGGCGTTGTGGAGATGGGAGCAAGCAGTTGCAACGAAATCGCTCTGTTGTGTGAAATTGCAGAGCCTAATTATGGCATTTTAACCAACATTGGCCGTTCTCATTTGGAGGGTTTTGGTGGCGTAGAGGGTATTCGTCGAGGTAAGGGCGAACTATTCGACTATCTCGCTGCAAATGGCGGACGGGCATTTGTTCCGAAAGAGGACGAAACACTGTTGGAGATGGCTGCCGAACGGGTAAATATGGCAACAGAACTATACTCTCGCACTATCGGAGAGGGCTATCAGAGCCAACTTGTAGGCGACTATAATCGTGCAAACATTGCAGCCGCAGTAGCCATAGGCAACTATTTTGGTATAGACTCCCAACGTATTGCCGCAGCAATAGAGAGCTATACCCCATCGAACAACCGCTCGCAAGAGATGATAACCCGAAAAGGAAATCGCCTTATCATTGACTGTTACAACGCCAACCCTTCGAGTATGGCCGCCGCTATTAAAAATTTTGCGACCATCGATGCCGAGAGACGTATAGTCATATTGGGCGATATGCTCGAATTGGGCGAGTGGTCGGCTGACGAACACAGCAACATACTGCGACTCGTAGAGCAGCTCCCTATATCGGATACCATTTTGGTCGGAGAGCACTTTGCCGATGCTGCCAGAGAGTTGCAAAGCGAGGCTACGCTCTTTGCAACAACAGAGAAGGCGGCTGCGTGGCTTGCAGAACGCGATATACGCTCCGCTTGCATACTTCTGAAAGGCTCTCGCGGCATTGCACTCGAAAAGCTCATACAATTTCTATAACGCCACCGCATATCATTATGAAATTACGTTACATTATTCTCGTTTTAGCGTTGGCTGTAACATTGCAGACAGCAACAGCCAAAGAGCAGCCATCTTGGCTTAAAGATGCCGTTATATACCATATATACCCATTGACCTACGCTGATTCGAATGGTGACGGTATTGGGGATTTGAACGGTATCCGCTCAAAATTGGACTATATCGCCGAGTGTGGTTTTAACTGCATCTGGCTATCGCCTTGTTTTTCGAGTGCTTGGGAAGATGGCGGTTACGACATTACGGACTTTTACAGTATCGACCCACGATTTGGTACGAATGCCGATATGAAATCGTTGCTCGACGAGGCTCACTCGAAAGGCATAAGAGTATTGTTGGATCTTGTAGCCGGACACACCTCCGACAAGCACCCTTGGTTCAAAGCGTCGAGTCAGGCAGAACGAAATCAATATAGCGACTACTACATCTGGACAGAGGGCAAACCTGCAAAGAAGCCGGGTCCGAAGTTTGTCGATAACCAACACCCTCGCAACGGTTACTTTATTCGCAACTTTTTCGAAATTCAGCCTGCTCTCAACTACGGCTACTACAAGCCAAAAGCAAATCACCATTGGGAACAGGGATACGACGATCCCGGACCAACAGCCGTACGCAACGAATTGAAGAAGATTATCGCCTTTTGGTGCGATATGGGAGCCGACGGTTTCCGCGTCGATATGGCGGGCTCGCTTGTTAAGAGCGACAACAAAAGTCGTGATGGCGTTCGTCGATTATGGAGCGAAATATTTGCGTGGTACAACAATGCCTACCCTCAAAATATTATGATGTCGGAGTGGTCAAACCCTGCTGCATCACTATCGTGCGGTTTCAATATTGATCTATTGATACACAATGGCGTAGGAGGCAAAATCTATCGCCCGCTTGTATGCGAAACAACCGATAAAATGGCACCGACAACCTGCTATTTCAACAAGAAGGGAGAGGGTCAGCTACGTGGTGCAATAGAGCAATACACTGCCGTCTATGAGCAGTTCCGCAAGACGGGAGGTTATGCCGCTATGCCGACTTGCAGCCACGATATTTGGCGACTTTCACGAATGAATCGCACAACAGCCGAGGAGCAGAAGGTTGTGCTTACGATGTTTTTGACGCTCCCTACCCCACCGATTATCTACTACGGCGAAGAGATTGGTATGCGTAATTTGGAGTATGCCCCTTCAAAGGAGGGAAGTCTATCATCACGCAACCGTTCTGTCTGCCGAACACCTATGCAGTGGAACAGTGGCAAAAATGCAGGTTTTTCGACCGTCGAAGACCCTCGAAAGCTCTATCTGCCTGTTGATAACTCGCCCGTATTCCCGAATGTTGCCGACCAACTTTCCGACGACAATTCGGTACTCGAATATGTGAAAGGCTTGTTGAAATTGCGTCGTGAAACGGCTGCATTGGCTACGGAGGGCGATTGGCGATATGTTGGCGATTTGAACAACCCTTATCCGATGATTTATGCCCGCACGTTGGGCGACGAGCAGTATGTCGTAGTATTCAACCCAAGCGACCGCACAGTCGAGGGCTCTATCGCAACAATGGGCAAAAGTGCCAAATGGGTATATGGAAATCACAAGTCGCTCGCAAAGTGCAAAACCAACAAGAGCCAACACTCATTTACGATGAAACCTGTAAGTGTAGCAATATATAAGATTGACAAATAGAAAATTTATGGAGAAAAATCAACAAATGTCACTCCCCGAAAATGCGTATAGGGAGTTGAAAGAGGGCGAAGTTTACAAGCCTATTATGAGTAGCGAAAGCGGTGTTGCAGAGGCTACGCCATACTCGGTAACAATGGGTGTGGTGATGGCTATTATCTTCTCGGCAGCATCGGCATTCCTCGGATTGAAGGTCGGTCAGGTATTCGAGGCAGCCATTCCGATTGCAATTATCGCAGTAGGTATCGGCTCGTTACGTGGCAAGAAGAATATGTTGGGACAGAATGTCCTCATTCAATCTATCGGAGCCTGCTCGGGTGTGATTGTAGCAGGTGCTATATTTACCCTGCCCGCACTCTACATTCTCGGTTTGGAGGCCAAATTCTATCAAGTATTCCTATCATCGTTGCTTGGTGGCATATTGGGTATTGTACTGCTTATTCCGTTCCGCAAATACTTTGTCAAGGAGATGCACGGCAAATATCCATTCCCCGAGGCTACTGCAACAACCGAAGTGTTGGTTTCGGGCGAGAAGGGCGGCAAACAGACCATATTACTTGCGGTTGCCGGTCTGCTCGGAGGTCTCTACGACTTTGCCATTGCAACCTTTGGTGCGTGGGCAGAGAACGTATCGACAAAGATGACCGCTTGGGGCACAGCTATTGCCGACAAATTCAAGGTTGAGTTCTCGCTCAATATCGGGGCAACACTGCTCGGTTTGGGATATATTATCGGTCTTAAATATGCCGTAATCATCACAGCCGGCTCGTGTCTTGTATGGTTTGTTGTGATTCCGCTGGTTGGCTATGCCTCCACAGACGCTGCCGCTATGACCGCAGGCGAAATCTTCTCGACATACGGTCGTCCACTTGGTATTGGCGGTATCGCTATGGCCGGTCTTATCGGCATTATCCGTCAGGGTGGCATCATTAAGCAGGCTGTCGGTTTGGCTTTCAAAGAGTTGGGCGGCAAAAAGCAGGCTGTGGCAGAGCCTCGTGTGCAACGCGATTTGACAATGCGTACGATTTTATCGATAATTATCGCCACACTGATTGCGACAGTATTCTTCTTCCAATTCGGAGTTTTGGGCAGTTGGATACAGACTTTGGTGGCACTGCTGATTGTCTTTATCATCGCTTTCCTCTTTACCACCGTAGCAGCAAATGCAATTGCAATCGTAGGCTCAAACCCTGTGTCGGGTATGACGTTGATGACCCTGATTTTGAGTTCGTTGGTATTGGTAAGCATCGGTCTGAACGGCACAGTCGGTATGACCGCGGCGTTGGTTATAGGTGGCGTTGTCTGCACCGCTTTGTCGATGGCAGGAGGTTTTATTACCGACCTTAAAATCGGCTATTGGCTCGGCTCGACACCTGCTGTTCAACAGCGTTGGAAGTTCCTCGGCACAATCGTATCGGCGGCAACTGTTGCAGGTGTGATGATTATTCTCAACAAGACCTACGGCTTCACAGGCGAAAATGCTTTGGCTGCTCCACAAGCAAACGCAATGGCCGCTGTTATCCAACCACTTATGGAGGGTGGTCAGACCCCTTGGGTGTTGTACTTTGCAGGTGCAGTTTTGGCACTCGTACTCACATTCATAGGCGTTCCTGCATTGGCATTCTCTTTGGGTATGTTTATCCCTATGTCACTCAACGCCCCATTGGTTGTCGGAGGTATTATCGCTTGGTTTGTATCGAGCCACTCGAAAGATGAAGCACTCAACAAGGCTCGCTTTGATCGAGGCACATTGATTGCTTCGGGATTCATTGCAGGCGGTGCTTTGATGGGAGTTGTTTCGGCAATACTGAAATTTATGAATATCGACCTCTTTGCCGCAGATTGGGCTGTGTCGAACGAAGCAGAGTGGTTGGCGTTGGCTATGTATATAATTTTGGCTGTGTACTTCACCGTACATACGTTGAAGGCTAAAAAAGAGGAGTAGCCAATCGCAATAGGTGATAGATGGAGGTTGCCTGACGTTTTTTTGTCGGCAACCTCTCTTTTTTACAAAAAAATTTATATATTTGTGATTAAATATATAAAAACGCAAAGATATGGAACTTAAAGAGAGATTTCTGAAATACGTTGCTATCGACACACAGAGTGACGAGGCGAGCGAATCATTCCCATCGTCGGCGAAGCAGTGGAACCTGCTCAACGCATTGGTCGAGGAGATGAGACTTTTGGGTTTGAGCGATGTTTCAATCGATAAGTATGGCTATGCAATGGGTACAATACCTGCATCGGAGGGTTGCGAGAATGCCCCTGTGATAGGTTTTTTGGCTCACGTCGATACTTCGCCCGATATGAGTGGCGCAGATATCAAACCTCGCATAATCGAGTGTTACGATGGTAAGGATATCCTCCTCAACCCTTCGCTTACGATGAGCGTAGAGCAGTTCCCGGAGCTTGCACGCTTTGTGGGTCACACGCTTATCCACACCGACGGCACTACACTGCTCGGTGCTGACGACAAGGCGGGAGTTGCCGAAATTATGACCGCTGCCGAGTTTCTGATGTCGCATCCCGAAATTAAACACGGCAAAATCCGTATCGGCTTTACACCCGACGAGGAGATTGGTCGTGGTGTAGATTTCTTCGATGTAAAGGCGTTTGGCGCAGATTT
>JAFVXS010000072.1 GCA_017501025.1 Alistipes sp. | reverse complement strand
GTGCACGCAACTCCTTCAAAACACCTGTACGCTCATACTTACGCTTAAACTTTTTGAGAGCGCGCTCGATGTTTTCGCCCTCTTTTACCGGCATAATAATCATAATATTTTCTCCTTTTTTTGTTTTGTTTAACCTTTGTTTGTGTTTGGCTCTTCTCGGCTCTATGCCAACGTTCGGCACTCGCCAACCCCTGCCAACGGAGTCTCTGTCGGGTAGTTACAATGCAAAATCGAGAGGTATGTCGCCAAAATGCAGATAGGGTGCCAAAGCAGCTGCCTGCTCCGTACCAAAAATTTGTTCATCTGTCATCTCTTTCAGCGACTTCCAGCCTCCTTTCGATTTGCGTCGTTCTACAATCTTGTTTATCGCTCCCCGCGTCATATAAGGATGACGCTCCAAAACAGAAGCGGGTGCAAAGTTAATATCAATTTTTGATATTTTGCAACTATCACAACAAATTTGTTTCGAAATTAGCAGAAAATTGTCGTTTGTGACGCATTTTAACTCGCTAATCTGCTCAATTCGAGCATATCCGCCCAATAATCGGCGGTACTCCATAATTGCAACAACCGTCTTTGCTCCAATGCCACGAACACTACGCAACGTCGCAGAGTCGGCACTGTTCAACTCGACCAAACCGCCATAGGGTAGTGGGTCGGGGAATATCACAAAGTGCGACAGCGAATCGGCCATCTCTTCGCTGACGGCATAGCACTCACGGAGTTCGTCCATCGAGCGGATGCCGTGAGGGTCTCGGTCGCGATAGTCGATAACAGCCCTCGCCTGACGAATCGAGAAACCTATGCGACGGAGATAGGCAATGCCTACGGTGTCAATGCGAAACGGCTCGAACGGACAGGGCGAAAAACGAGGTTTGCGAGGTGGGGTATGCCTCCGTAGAGAGTCGGCTTGTTTCGCAGCAAGACGGAACGAGTCGGGCTTGATGCGGAACTCCTCGCCAATATGGATGTAGGGACGCAGTCGCTCGAACATCGAGTCGGTAATACCATAGCAAATCGCTAAATCTTCGGGGATGTTGAATACCTTGTCACGAGCTCGAAAACGGATGAGCGATACTGCCACTCTGCGGTCGAAACCCATTGTGCGTAACTCCTTATAGGTTACTGTATTAGGGTCGAATACGAATAGCGAATCACAAACGCCTTTGCCATCGGAGAAGTCGATAATATCCACACCATCGCTCGGTGTTGGTCGTAGCACAGCCAAGCAGACACACGAAATAGCGAAGAGTATCAGTAGTGTCGCAATAGCCACCTTGCGGTATGGGTCTATCTTCTTCATATTTCAGCCGTATCGGAATAGAGCAGTTTACGGTAACGCTGCGATGGCGACTCGATGCGTTCGCCAATCGCGTACTCCGCCCAACGATTATCGACAAGTGCGATGGTCTCCTCCGACGAGCAGACCACATTCGGCCAACGCAATGGGAACGTTTCGCCATCCTTTGCCAACTTCGGACGTGCATCCACGCAGAGGTGTTCGCCAACGATATGCAGGTCACGTCGAGGGTCGCTGTTTGCCGTAGCGAGCCACAATAACTCCTCGCCATTGAGATTTGCCGCCTTATCGTCGAAGAGTGCCACGGTGCGACACTCGTCAATAGTGCCGATTTGGTCGCAAATGACCCCGAAATCGACCTTCGCATCCGCACTCGCAAAGAGCAACAACACACCCCATTCGCCAAGCAAATCGGTACGATACGAAATGCCGTCAGGAAGGGTTATGTCGCCTATTTCTGTCGATTTTATAGAGCGTAAATCATTCTCGGTTGCCGTTGGAATGGATGTGCAGTCGAACGCAACTTTGCCACCATAGCCATTCGTTGCGGTAGCGTGGTCCAAAACATCGTAAATGCCATCCGACACATATAGATTTTGAACGGTAAAGTTGCGGGCAAACCAAGCCAAATGTCGTCGGTCTCGGATATTCACACCTTGTGGCAACAAAACCAGATATTTGTTGAACATCATCTGTCCCGCACCCCACATACCTTGTGCAACCTTTGTTGCTTGCCCCATATATCTGGTTTTCAGCGACATAATCGCAATATTGTGCGACGTTCCGCTGACCGGCATATAGAGGTCTTCGACCTCGGGTTGCATCACCAAACGTATAGGCTCCAAAAATATCCGTTCGGTCGCTTGCGAAATATAGGCATCCTCCTGTGGCGGAATACCGACAATAGTGGCCGCATAGACCGCATCCCGTCGATGGGTGATGGCGGTAATGTGCAGTTGCGGATATAAATCTTTAAGAGAGTAAAAACCTGTGTGGTCGCCAAAATCGCCCTCAACCCTCAATGGCTCAGTGGTATCGACATAGCCCTCGATGACAAAGTCGCAATCGGACGGAACATATATGTCGTTGGTTATTGATTTTACGAGCGTAACGGGTTTTTGACGCAGAAAACCAGCCAACAGATACTCGTCCATATTGTCGGGCATAGGTGCTGTGGCAGCATAAGTGTAGGCAGGGTCGCCACCAATCGCTATCGATACGGGCATACGTTCGCCTCGGGCTTTGTATGCTTCGTAGTGGCGTGCTCCCGTCTTGTGGCGATGCCAATGCATTCCGCAATGTGCAGAATCGAAAATCTGCATACGATACATTCCCACATTGCGTATATGTGTGTCGGGGTCGATGGTATTGACCATAGGCAACGTCACAAATCGTCCACCGTCACAAGGCCAACATTTCAAGGCAGGCAGAATATTTCTTACCATTTTTGATGAACAGGTTTACAATGCGTTCCCCAACAGAATTATAAACGTTCATCCTGCGCTTATCCCATCCTTCTGCGGAAAGGGATTTT
>JAFVXS010000071.1 GCA_017501025.1 Alistipes sp. | reverse complement strand
CCCTCCAACTTGCGTGCATACTTTATGGTGTCACGCATAACAGGGTCATCGGACTGCTCGGCAGCCTTCAACTCGGGAACAAACTCTATACAGTTTTTGAGATTGATTTTCAACTGCTTATCCCTATCTTTCGGGTCGGGAATACGGGCAGGTATCAACTTACAGAGTCGGTCGGACTCTGCCAATGGCAGTCGTTGAACACGAGCGACATCTTTCAGAGCCATCTTGGTCGCCATCGTACCATAAGTGATGATGTGGGCAACCTTCTCCTTGCCATACTTTTGGGTTACCCACTCCAAAACTCGGCCTCGGCCCTCGTCGTCGAAGTCGATATCGATATCGGGTAACGATATTCGGTCGGGGTTGAGGAAACGCTCAAACAGCAGGTCGTATTTTATTGGGTTTATCTGCGTAATACCCAAACAGTATGCTACTGCCGAACCCGCTGCCGAACCACGACCCGGACCTACCCATACGTTCAACTCCTCTCGTGCAGCACGGATAAAGTCCTGTACGATAAGGAAGTATCCCGGAAAACCCATTGTCTTCATAATATGCAACTCGAACTTCAAACGTTCGGCAATCTCCTCGTCAAGAGGCGAGCCATAACGCTTTGCTGCACCATCCATAGTGAGTTTTGCAAGGTAGTCGGCTTCGAGTTTGATACGATACAGTGCGTCGTATCCGCCCATATTCGAAATCTTCTTTTCGGCAGCTTCGGCATCCATAATAGTATTGCCGTTTTCGTCGCTCGTAAACTCTTTCAGCAAATCTTCGTGAGTGAAACGCTGGCGATACTCCTCCTCGGTGCCGAAATCGGATGGGATGTCGAACATAGGCATAATAGGGGCGTGGTCGATAGAGTAGTGCTCGACCTTGTCGCACACCTCCAACGTATTTGCCATCGCCTCGGGGTACTCCGCAAAGACCTCTGCCATCTCGCTACGAGTCTTTAACCACTCCTGCTTCGAGTATAACATTCGTTTAGGGTCGTCGAGCTCGCGGCCTGTATTGAGGCAAATTAGTCGGTCGTGAGCCTCTGCATCATCTTCATCGACAAAATGGACATCGTTCGAACAGATGAGTTTTATGTTGTGCTTGCGGGCAATCTCTACGATATGTCGATTTGCATTGAGCTGCATAGGGTATGTGCTGTGATTTGCACGCTCTATGGTTGCTTTGTGCAACTGCAATTCGAGATAGTAGTCGTCGCCAAAGAGTTGTTTGTGCCATAAAGCAATACGTTCTGCACCCTCGATATCGCCTGCTTCAATATACTTTGGTACCTCTCCGCCCAAACAAGCCGAGCAGCATATCAGACCCTCGTGATAACGCTCCAATTCGGCGTGGTCGGTACGTGCGGTATGGTAGAAACCTTCGGTCCACGCCTTTGATACTATCTTTATAAGATTTTTATAGCCTTTGAGATTCTTTGCCAACAGAATAAGGTGATAACCTCCGGCATCCTCTTTATCACGTTTCTGCTGTAATCCGTTGCGTGCAACATAGACCTCACAACCGATAATAGGTTTGAAGTCGGGGGTTGCCTCCAACTCGGCAATGGTCGCATCTGCCCGATTTGCATCCAACGAGAACTCCTTCTCCATCTCCTCGATGGTTGCTATATCCTCCGAAAGTTTGTCGATTTGGCTCTCCTCCTCATCGGATAGCTCGGCACGATTTTTTGTCTGTGCCTTAATGGTGTCGAGCTGCTGTACCAAAGTCGCTTTATATGCTGCTATATCGGGATTTTGCTCCAAAAGCGACAACATACGCTCCTGCAACTTCTTCAACGATTTAACCCTCTTGCGACGATCGGAGTTTACCTTGCTGACATAGTTCCAAAACTCTTTGATTCCGAACATATTGCCGTGATCGGTAACCGCGATACCGGGCATACCGTCGTTAATGGCCTTATTGACGAGATTTTTTATGCTTGCCTGACCATCAAGAATAGAGTAGTAAGTATGTACGTGAAGGTGAACAAAATTTTGCATTATCGACTCCTTATCTTTTTTGTGTTGCTTTCTAAAATCTAATTTTATTATATAACATTGGCTACAATGCTCTCTGTGACACATTTAACCAATTT
>JAFVXS010000070.1 GCA_017501025.1 Alistipes sp. | reverse complement strand
GTAGTGGGCATTAGCCCGTGTGAGTTCGAGTCTCGTCCTGGGCACTAAAAAACCTGCTTTCGATCGAAAGCAGGTTTTTTTTGTTTGTAGGAGTTTTGCGATAACCCTCTATACGGTCATAATCTCCTTCTCCTTCTTCTCGAAAGCCGCATCGACAGCCTTGCTGTACTTCTCCAAGAGTTTCTGTACCTGCTGTTCGCCATCCTTGCTCTCGTCCTCCGGCATACCCTCTTTGATTGCCTTCTTGAAGAGTTCGACAGCGTCACGACGTGCATTACGCAACGATATGCGGGCATTCTCAACCTCGCCCTTCGACTGCTTTACCAACTCGCGACGACGCTCCTCGGTAAGTGGTGGAATCGACAGACGGATATGCTCGCCATTGTTCGATGGGGTAAGTCCGATGTTTGCATCCAAAATAGCCTTCTCGATAAGGCGAATCATATTCTTATCCCAAGGTTGAATAAGTACCGTCTTTGCATCGGGAACCGTAACGCTGGCTACGCCCGATACGGGAGTTTGCGAGCCATAGTAATCGACAAAAACACCATTAAGGATATTTGTCGATGCCTTGCCTGCTCGAATGTTAAGCAGCGTATCCTCCAAAAAATCTACGGTTTTCTGCATACGGGCAGCTGCGTCCGAAAGAATAGTTTTACTCTCCATAGTTCTCTATTTTGTAATATTGTTAATCTTTTCGTCCAACACCTTAATCATCTCGGCAAACTCTTCGGGGTCGTAACCGATGCCTATGAAAGCAATCGTTCCATCGGCGTCGATGATGAAGTTGCGTGGGATATAGTTTGTTGCATACTTGTTGTAAATCGCCTGTTCAGGGTCGTATCCAACCTTAAATGCGTAACCCTTTTCGGCAATAAAGGCATTTACTACCTCGTGGTTTTCGCCTCGCGATACGGGGAGCATAACGAATGGCTTGTCGGCAAAGCGGTCGATAATATCGGACTGAACGTGTGTCAGCTCTTCGCGACAAGGGGGACACCACGTTGCCCAGAAGTTGAGCAGAACAACCTTTCCCTTCAACTCGGAGAGTGTTACGCTGCTACCATCGGATAGTTCAACCGTAAAATCGGGAGCCGCCTCGCCAACCTTGACAATAGTGGTTGCCTCGATAGGTTGTTCGCTCTTCTTTTCGATAAGCGAGCCGAGCATTTCGGGTTTAACGAGTAGCAGTGCAATGGCTGCAACGACCAATATCAGCAGAATCATAAACAGCGATGTGAAACTGCGACCTCCCTTTTTGTGTCTTCTCATACCTCTATCTTTTTAGTTGTGTACGCGTGTTCCGATATTTTCGCCCGACAGTACCTTTTCGAGGTTGCCTACCGTATCCATATCGAATACGATGATATCGAGGTTGTTTTCACGACAGAGCGTGAAGGCTGTCATATCCATAATTTTGAGGTTGCGACGATAGATTTCGTCGAATGTAATCTCGTCGAACTTCGTAGCACTCTTATCCTTTTCGGGGTCTGCCGTATAGACACCATCGACACGTGTACCCTTGAAGAAGCCGTCCGCCTCAATCTCGATACCACGCAAAGCCGATGCCGAGTCGGTCGAGAAGTATGGATTCGATGTTCCGCCACCGATGATTACCACATAACCGGCCTCCAAATACTCTACCGCCTTATCTTTCGAGTAGTACTCGCCAATAGGCTCCATTCGGATAGAGGTCAGCACGCGGCACTTTACGCCCTCGTCAGCAAGTGCTGCCTGCAATGCCAACGAGTTGATAATTGTCGCCAACATACCCATCTGGTCGCCCTTTACGCGGTCGAAACCACGTTTTGCACCCTGCAAACCACGGAAGATGTTGCCGCCACCGATAACAATACCTACCTGAACACCCATCTCTACGGCACGCTTAATCTGTACGGCGTACTCTTTCAGACGCTCCATTTCGATTCCGTAACCCTGTGAGCCTTGCAGCGATTCGCCACTCAATTTCAATAATATTCTCTTGTATCTCATTGTTGTAATACGTTTATAGCACTTCTATTTACGCAAATATAATAATAATTTACGAAAAAATATACGAGGCTATCTATTTTTTATGCTAAATAACCCTCGCTCGGCTATTTGCAGAAAAAAACTGCTCAACCTTTTGTGGGTCGAGCAGTTAATGGTTGTCGAAAATAGACTATTTGTCTGTTGGTACAAAGTTGATGCTCTTTGCCAAAACAAATACCGAGTAGTGGTCCTTGATGCGTGGCAACTCGATAACATCGCCCGCCTTTACGTCGTGGTATGCGATGTATTGGTACGAACCCAACTTCGAGCCATCAGGTTTAACGGCCTTGATATAGGTCTGTGGCAATGCTCTCCACTTGGTCTTGTAAGCAATCTTCTGGAAGTCGCCAATGTTTGCACGAACGATGCAATATACGCGACCGTCGCCGTGTGCAGTGATTTTACCGCCAGCGGTCAGTGTCTTCGCAATCGATGGACCGGCTACAACCTCGAAGCCCTCGAACTCCTTTGGATACTCCTCGCTGAACTTCTGGCGGAGGTTAGGCCACATATGCTCGCCCTCGCGGAGAGTGGTCTTTACGTAGTATGGTGCATCCACACCCTTCTTGTTCTTGTAGGTACTAGGGCCCTCGAATGTGATAGCAATCTCCGATGGAGCCTCTACGTATGGACGGACACCGTACGATATATTGCTGTCGTCCGAGCGGAACTGTGCCAATGGCAGACCCTCTGCCGAGAAGACGTTACCCTCGTCCTCGTTGAAGCAGTAACGTACAGCCACAGGGTTGGTGATACCCTCTGCGTGAACAACTATCGAGTTGTCGCTGTCGATATAAGCCTCTGCCAATGCGAAGTGCAGAAGTTTTGGATTTGTTGCATCTGCCGATGCGAGCTGGAAGCCGTTGATGCGACCGCCACCCTTAACAACGAGCGATGTAGGAACATTCTTGAAACGTACACGAATCTTGTCGCCCTCAACAGCCATAGACTCGTATGCTGGCGAACGGAATGTGCCAACATCCTTCTTGTAGTGCTCGCCCAATGCACACTGTGCAAGACGGTGAGCAACATCTACCTTACGACGAGGGTGAATGTCGCAAGGGTTTTCCTGCTGGTCGATAGTTACGACCAACTCGCAATGCTCAACCTTGTCGGCAACTTTTGCCTGCGACTCACGAAGTTGTGCACCACGGATATCCTTGTAGATGTAAGGTGCAATCTGAACTACATAGAAAGGCATTTCAGGCGAGCGGAACTCCTCACGCCACGAGTTGATAAGTACCTCCAACGAGTGCTCGTAACCGCGAGGCGAGTTTGCCACGTTGGCACAACCCTGATACCAGATAGTACCGGCAATGGTAGTAAAGCGGATAGGGTAGATGTTTGCGTTGTATAGGTGCGAAGGTTTGCCCTTCCAAACCTTGTGGCGGATTTTGCCTGCGTCGATAGCGATTTTTGCATCCTCTGCGATGATTTCAGGTTTGAGCCAGCCCTCGATGAATGTGCCGCCGAACGATGCGTCAATCAGACCAACAGGTACACCGAGAGTCTCCTGCAACTCCTTGCCGAAGCCGTAAGCCACAGCCGAGAATTTTGCCAACTCCTCCGGATTGCAAACCTGCCAAGTAGTGTTGTACTTTGCTTGTTTAGGGATGTCGTACTGTGGAGTCTCTGCCGAGATACGACCTGTGCAGAGGAAGCGGATGTTGGTGTTCATCGGCTTCTTCAAATCGGCCTTGAAATCGAGCGTGCGATCAACACGGAACTCCATATTCGACTGACCCGAGCAGAGCCAAACTTCGCCGAAGAGGATGTTTTCGAGTTTTGCACTCTCACTCTTGCCACACTTGATTTCGATGGTGTGTGGGTCGAAGCTTGCCGCAGGAACATCAACTGCAACTCTCCAAAGACCATCTGCATCGGCTTTGGTTGCGAGAGGCTTTGCCTGCCAATCGACTGTAACGGTAATCTTCGACTTTGGTTTTGCATAGCCCCAAATGTAGTTTGTGGCATTCTGCTGCAATACCATATTGCTGCCCATAACGGATGGAAGTGTTAGCGATTCGAACTTCTCAACTTCCTGTGCCATAGCACTAAATGCGGTGGCAAACGCAATGATTGCCACTGTCAAAAGTTTGATAAAACGTTTCATAACTCTATTAGTAGAAATAAAATTGTTTGTACTTTCACGCCTTAAAATCGGCTTTTGAGCCCATAATTTCGTGCAAGTTACAACTTTTTGACTAAAAGTGCAACTTTGCATAAAGTTTTTATATTCGATTTAACTTTTTGGACAATCTGACCTCATAGATAAAGATGCAATCTTTATTTGAGTGCATTTTTACAAATTTTAAGGAAAAATTATTACCTTTGAACGACTATTTTCAGGAAATAACTATGAAACGATTTCTCTCGATATTGCTACTCGTATCGCTCTTTTGCGGAACAGAAGCGAGTGCTAAACGTCGCAACACGCAACAATTGCCCGAGGAGATGCTCTCACCAACCAAAACTTTTGCAGAGAGTTTGCGGGATGATTATACCCACTTCTACAATAGCGGAGGAGTATTCGAGAAGCTCTATCTGATGACCGACCGCCCATATTACAGTGCGGGCGAAACTCTCTATTTCAGTGGTTATTTGGTACACGCTACGATGCTGACTCGCAATTCGGCATCGAATTTTATATATGTCGAGCTCATCAGTCCCGAAGGCCGATTGGTCGAGCGTGTGAAAATTGCAGCCACCAACAAGCAGTTTATCGGAACATTTATGCTCTCGGCTCGACTTACGTCGGGTCGCTATAAGTTGCGTGCCTATACACGTTGGATGATGAACTTCGATATGGGCTACTTCTTCACGAAAGATGTATATATAGGTAATGCTATCGACGACGCCATCACAACTTCGATAAGTTATAGCGAGGGCGAAAAGGGTCAGTTCATTGCCAATATTCGCTTTGTGGACCAGAATGGATTGCCTATTGTCTCGACACCGGTACGCTATCGCTCGATAATCGATGGTCGTTCGCGTGGAGGGTCGCAACGTACCGACAAAAGCGGTGCTATCAAAGTGAAATTCACCCCTTCGGATAGTGTACACGATGGTTTTGAACTGCATATCCGAGCCAATAGCCGCGATTTGAGCCGCTATGTGCAGATGCCATCTTTTACAAACAACTTCGATGTGCAGTTCTGTCCCGAGGGCGGTAACCTTATCGCCAATTTGGTGCAGGTTGTAGCATTTAAGGCTCAATCGGCAAATGGTCGCTCGGTGGAGGTCGAGGGTGCGATATACAACGAAGCGGGCGAGGAGATATCGAAATTTAAGAGCGAACACCTCGGTATGGGACGTTTTGCGATGTGTGCCGAGCCGGGAGTTAAATACTATGCCGAAGTTACCTCTGCCGATGGTTTGACACGTCGTTTCGACCTGCCTGTGGCACAGCCTTCGGGCGTAGCTCTGCGAGTAATGCGTCAAAACAACGGCTATACGATTCTGGCACAAGCAACCCCCGACCAAAATCTGGCAGACTATGCCTGCGTAGTACACTCTCGCGGAGCGGTTATGACCGTTGTCGAGAGCCTTGTGCAGCCACTGCGTCTGCGTAATGAGGATATGTTCGATGGTATCGCGCAGGTCTCGGTGGTACATCGCCCTACCCGTAAAATAGTTGCAGAACGTCTATTCTATGTTCGTGATAATCGCTACGCCACTGCCGATATTATGGTTGGCGAGGTGTTCGAGCAGCGACAACTCGTGCGTGCTACAATTGCGGTAAAGGGCTCCGACGGCAAACCTGCAAAGGGTAACTTCTCGATGAGTGTTACCGATGCAACGATGGTTCCGCTCGACGAAAAGGCTCCGAATATCCTCTCCTATATGTTGCTTTCGTCCGATTTGAAGGGCGAGGTTGAGAATCCGGGCTACTACTTCGAGGAGGATACGCCTCGTCGTGCCAACCAACTCGATTTGGTAATGATGACCAACGGTTGGCGACGCTACGATTTGGAACACGTAATGGCTCGTAAGTTGCCTCGTATTATTCATCCGATGGAGGAGACACAGACGATTTCAGGCTCGGTATATGGTCTGCTGGGTCGTGCCCGCAAACCAAGTATCGTAGTGATGAATACCAAGACCAAGCAGTTTGACCACTTCGAATTGAACGAGTATAACGACTTCATTGTCACAGGTTTGCCTCATAACGAAGATGTGGTATATCTTGTGCAGGCTCTCAACAAACGAGGTAAGGATACTACGGTAAGCATCAAAATCGAGAGCGACAACTATCCCGTAATCGATATTGTCAGCGACCGTCCATACTACAAAAACTATGTTGAGCCGATATCGCGAAAATTCCTCGAAACGGCTCGCGAAAAGTACTTCTACGAGGGTGGCGAACGTATTGTCGATATCGAAGAGATTGTTGTCGTTGGTCGCAAACTCTCCACACCGTTCTTTGCATCGGGTAGTCGAGGTAGTACCGCTCACGGCGATTTGTCACGCTACGGCTCGGTGGCAGAGATACTTATGACATTCAAGGAGTTGGATGTTTTGGGCAATGTCATTACCACACGTCGCGAGTATCTCGATATACAACGTGATGCCTCCTCGGTAGTCGATATTACGGAGAATCCAACCGATGAACACGATACGGTATCATCGTCGGGAGGGGTCGATTTTAGTGGCGATGCAGATACCGATACGGCCGACTTCCGTACCCCGGAATTTATCCTGAATGGTAATGTTGCACACATCGACGATATATGGTCGTACGACCCAAAATATATTGAACGTATCTCATTCATCGATGGTCGTGCAGCACAGATGTTGGGCATCTCGGCTCCGGCAGGTGCTATCATTATGCAGGTTAGTCAGGAGGGTTTGCGTGCTACAATATCAAGCGATGCGATTGCTCGTGTCACTGTGCGTGGTTGTCAGAAGCCGATAGAGTTCTACAAACCAAAGTATCCTACATTCGACTCACGATTGACCGATGTACGTGATATGCGTTATACCATTGCGTGGGAGCCACTTATCCGTCCCGACTCGTTGGGTATGGCTGCGGTATCTTTCTATACTGCCGACCGTGAGACCTCCTATGATATAATTATCGAGGGTATCACCGATGATGGTGAGGTTTGCAGAAACAGACACTCTATAAGGGTTAAGCCAAGGAATCTTATCGGCATAAGGAGATAGACGATTTGGCGGGCTTCTGCTGCGTTACACTCCACTCCAAAATCCTCACATACGTTGTGTATGCTGCGGTTTTGTCGCTGTCGCATACGCCGCACTAGGACAGCTAGGACTACTAGGACAATTAGGACGGGCGACCAAAACAAAAATTAGCCGCGAAGCGGCTGTCCTAGAAGTCCTAAAAGTCCCAGAAGTCCTAGCAAAGAGCGAGGGAGTATTGCGAAAACCGCGAAGCGGAAGACCTTACAAGACCTTAATTGACCTTACCCGACCTTATCGGCGATAGCCGCATCGGCAGAGCCGATGACCCCCTAACGCCTCTAACGCCCCTAACGCCCATAGTGCCTCTTCGGCGATAGCCGTTGCTGCAATGCAGCAAAATAGCCGATGAATAGTCGTGTGGCGAAGCCCGATTGTTATTTAGTGAAGCGAATGTCATCCACCTCCTCCCCCCCCCAAAAAAAAATGGCAACCTCGAAAGGTTGCCATTTTCATATAGGTTGGTATTGGATTACAACTGTGTGAGGAACTCGATATCGGATTTCAAGCCGACAACGAGGTTTTCGTACTCACGCAGACCTGTACCGCCAGGAATCTGACGACCACAGATTACGTTCTCCTTCAAGTTTTCGAGAGTATCGGTCTTTGCCTGAATTGCAGCCTCGTTGAGAACCTTTGTCGTCTCCTGGAACGATGCTGCCGAGATAAAGCTCGATGTCTGCAATGCTGCACGAGTGATACCTTGCAGTACCTGATTCGATGTTGCAGCAACGATTGGACGTACCTCTACGCACTGCATATCGCGGCGTTTGAGGGCCGAGTTCTCGTCACGCAGACGGCGTACCGAGATAATCTGTCCCGGATGTACGTTCTGCGAGTCGCCTGCCGATGTTACGACAACCTTATCGTAAAGCTCGTCGTTCACATCCATAAACTCCCACTTATCTACAATTTGGTTTTCGAAGAAGCGGG
>JAFVXS010000069.1 GCA_017501025.1 Alistipes sp. | reverse complement strand
GGAAATTCAAATCGACCGAAACGGGCACTCCGTGTCGTTTTGCTGCCTCACACGCCAGTCGAGTGAGTTCTGCGGCCTTGTCCGATATGGCAGGAGTGATTCCCGACCAGTGGAACCAATCGGCACCCTCCATAATGCGGTCAAAATCGAAATCGCACGGCTCTGCCTCCGAAATCGAGGAGTGGGCGCGGTCGTAGATTACCTTGCTCGGACGCATCGAGGCACCCGTTTCGAGGTAGTAGATGCCCACGCGCTCGCCACCACGGGCTATGTAGTCGGTCTTCACACCGTAGCGACGCAGAGCATTGACAGCCGACTGTCCAATCTCGTGGCTCGGCAGTTTTGTTACAAAATAGGCATCGTGTCCGTATGCAGCGAGGCTCACTGCCACATTTGCCTCGCCACCGCCATAGACCACATCGAACGAGTCCGTCTGCACAAAGCGACTATTGCCGGGGGTCGATAGGCGCAACATAATCTCTCCAAGAGTTACAATTTTTTTCATATTGCTGTTTTTGTTGTGATTAGTCTGTGTAGTATTCGATATTTTCGGGAATCAATATATCTATCGGTGTGTAGTTTGTTTTGTTGGGTCGATTGCCAAACATGAAGAGATTGCTCAACGCCTTCACTGCATTGTAGCCTTGCAATTCGGGGCGTTGCGAAATAAGCAGATGTACCAAACCTCTGTTCATCGCATCAATGTTTGGTCTTATCGCCTCGAAACCTACAATTATAATCTGTTTTCGCAGCCTCTCATCTATCGATTTTTCAATAAAATCCGCCAACTCGTAGGCACGGGAATTTAACACTATAATTCCGATGTTGCCGCTGCTCTTTTGGGCTATATCTTTTAGACGGGCAATGGTCGATGGCTCATTGTCGGGGTCGTGTTCGATATACTCGACCGTATGGTTCCACCCCACATCGGCAAGGTATTTCAAAAAGCCCGACTCGCGCTTGCGCATCTGTGTCGAAATCTCGTTACGGCGGAATCGTATGTGGGTAATGACAATTGGCTCATCTGCCGATATTTCACGACACAACATTTTACCTGCGATATAACCACTGTCGTATGCGTTTACACCAAAATAGGCGAGGTCATTTGCTCCCTCCACCTGCGAGTCGATATAGACATAAGGCTTGTTGATAGTGTTGAGTTGCTCGGAAAGATGCCTTACCTGCTCCTCGAAGAGCGTTGCAATGACAACACCATCATATTGGCTCCAATCAACATTGGTCGTTGCGCTGTCGAATGATTTACGGTTGTATTGGTCAAAGCGCACGAACTCAACTTTAATGCTACCCTGCCCTAACTCCTCGGCAGCCCTGATGCACCCTTCACTGACCATACCCCAATAACTTTCGCCAACGAATGACGGAGCAATAACGGCTATAACGTAGGTGCGCCCCATAGCGAGCATTCGTGCGGCAATGTTGGGTTTGTATCCGAGTTGTTGGATTATTTTCTCGATACGCTCTTTCTTGTCGGGGGCTATGCGCCCACGGTTGTGAATCACACGATCCACCGTACCCGGCGAGACCTCGGCCAGACGGGCTATATCGACTATTCGTATCTTTTTGTTCTCCATAATCCGCAGGTGTGTGCGCACACACTCCGGCTACAAAGGTATAAATAAGTTATGATAAATTGCAATTACTTGGTAAAAACTTCTGCTATTTGACCAGCAAATAAAAACCGCCCCGATTTTATGTACTATTTTGACCAATAAACCAGTGATTGGTTTTGTTGAAGAATCGATTGCAGTCTTTTCTTGTGTCCGTAGCGAGCGGAGGATACCTGTTTTGGGCATCATTGCCCAAATCTATATCCCCTAAAAAGAGGAGCAGCCAACCGCTTTTTCTTTTTTTGTGTATAGGTGATTCGCTCAGCTTGTTGCGCCTCGGCAGACTTGTCTGCGGTCGGTTGTTGTTTGCTGGCGCAAATATTCGTGTTTGTTGTGCGATTGTGCTTGAAAATGAATTTTCGCCCCATCGCCCATCAACCCCGACAATCTTCGATTGCAACAACCTTCCTTCGGTCTGCTCTCGGCTTCTGCCGC
>JAFVXS010000068.1 GCA_017501025.1 Alistipes sp. | reverse complement strand
TGCTCGGTCTTGGTCGGCAGTCCCGTAGATGGGCCGCCTCGCTGAACATCAACCACCACAAGTGGCAACTCCGCCATAACCGCCAGACCCAAAGCCTCGCTTTTGAGCGAAAGTCCGGGACCCGATGTGGTCGTGACAGCCAATGCTCCGGCATACGATGCTCCGATAGCGGTACAGATACCGGCAATCTCATCCTCTGCCTGTACGGTCTTGACGCCCAAAGCTTTATGTTTTGCCAACTCCTCCAAAATAACCGTTGCGGGTGTGATTGGATAGGAGCCACAGAAGAGTTGTCGTTCCGAACGCTCGGCAGCGGCCATCAGACCCCACGCCGTAGCGACATTTCCGTTAATTGTACGGTAGCGACCCGCAGGCAAACCGGCAGGCTCAACCGCAAAACGTGTTGTATTGAGATGGTTGTTTGCCGCAAAGTTGTAACCCGCCTCAATTACAAGATTGTTTGCCGTAGCAACATCTGGATTTTTATGCCCAAATTTTGCATTTATATAGTCGTGTGCGTGAGCTGTGGAACGCTCCGTAATATAGAGACAGATGCCCAACGCAAACATATTTTTACACTTGGTCTTTGCCTTCTGATCGAGTGGCGAATCGACCAAAGCCTCGCGAGTCATCGACGAGATACGCACCGTTACATTGTTGTAGCCATCCAACCCCAACTCTTCGAATGGCGAGTCGGTCGAAAAGCCCGCCTTCGCAAGAGAGTCTGCCGTAAGCGAATCGCCGTCGAAGATAATCGTTGCATCGGGTTTCAAAAAACGGACATTTGCACGCAGAGCAGCAGGATTCATCGCTACCAACACATCGCACCGATCACCGGGCGTAGCCACTCTGTGGGAGCCAAAGTGTACCTGAAATCCCGAAACACCCGCTACGGTTCCTTGTGGAGCACGTATCTCGGCAGGATAGTCCGGAAAGGTCGAAATCGAGTTTCCGCCCAATGCCAACGTATCGGAAAAGAGCGTTCCCGTAAGTTGCATACCGTCGCCCGAATCTCCCGAAAAACGAATTACGACATCTCGTAAAGTTTCGTTAGTTTCTCTCATTTTAGTATCTGTTTTTGCTGTAATTTACATCTATTGAGGAATAAATATATATGTAATTTTCCCCTTTTGTCTTGGAGGTGCCGAGTCGTTATGGTCAAATCGCGAATTGCGAGCCGACTCGATAGCAGTCTGACGCATACACTCATCGCCACCATAGGTCACCTCTGCCGACAACACCTTGCCCGTACGGTCAATCTCAACCGCAACATCGACCTGACCACCACCCTCGCAACGATATGCAGGCTTGATAAGATGACGACTATAACGCACAGGATTGCTGAATGAAAACGACACGGTAACCCGACCCTTCACTCGGCTATCCTTCGAATCGGTGTCCGACTTCGACTTGGTATCGTCATCTTTGCGTTGTCCCGCCTGATGTGCAGCACTCAACCCCGCCTCAAAAGCCTCTCGATTGGCACGCATACGCTCCTCGACAGCTGCTGCCGAGGCGTTGAGTTGTGCCGTATTTGTATTGCGATCATCGGCAAGTCGCTCATTCAGAGCGTTTTCATTGGAAGAGGTATTGCGAATAGAGTTCCAATCGATTTGAGAGTTTGCTCGTCGAACCTCCTCTTCGAGCCTATCGCGTTCTTGCTCCAACATCTCAACCGTTTGGAGGTCAATATAGAAGCCTTGTTGCGACGAACGGGTGCCAAGCAGAATCTTCGACGAGAAAAAAGCTATACCGATAAGCAGATAGACAATCAGCGTAACAGACAACCCTATACGATGGTCGTATGCCCAACCACCGGCATCCTGCTTGCGGTCGTCAAATGGCAGACGCAGACGCTGGCGACGCACGACTTTTTTTATCGGCTCACCACCCTCTTGTGACGGGGTTGATATCTTTTTCTGCTCATTATCCATAATTTACGTCACTATCTTTTGGCAAAAATAGCATTTATTCCGAAATTTTACTACATTTGCAAGATAAAATTGCTCAACTAACCATAAACAACAAGTAAAATTGAGCCTTTGATAACATTTTTGAACCATAAATTTTAGACACAATGACAACATCTTCGGGCACAAAGCAGCAGACTCTTGCCGCACCAATTACCTTTACTGGCAAAGGTTTGCATACCGGAAAATTCGTTACGATGACCGTACATCCTGCCGATGCAGACCACGGTATCGTCTTCCGCCGTGTCGATCTTGAAAATCAACCACAAATTCCCGCACTGTGCGAGTATGTAACCGACACCTCTCGTGGTACAACCATCGAGATTGAGGGAGTTCGTGTAAGCACCATCGAACATATTATGTCCGCTCTGTGGACTATGGGTGTCGATAACGCCCTTATCGATATAGACAACGCCGAAACCCCTATTATGGATGGCTCGGCTTTGGCATACGCCGAGGCTATCCGCAAGACGGGTGTAATCGTTCAGGATGCCGAGCGTCGATTCTACGAAGTTCGCGAAAAACAGGTATATACAATTCCCGAAAAGGGCGTTGCTATCGTACTCTATCCCGACGAAGAGTTCTCGGTTTCGGTTCACGTCGATTACAACTCGAAGGTCGTAGGCAATCAATATGCAGTCCTTATTCCGGGCGATGACTATGCCGAGAAGATTGCACCTTGCCGTACATTCGTATTCCTGCACGAGTTGGAGCCGCTCTTCAAGATGAATCTCATCAAGGGTGGTGACCTCGACAACGCTATCGTAGTGGTAGAAAACCCTGTTTCGGATGAGCAGTTGGAGCACCTCAAAAAGATATTCGGCAAACAGGATATCCGTGTTACGGGTGGCTATCTGAACAATCTGCAACTGCGTGCAAACAACGAGCTTGCCCGCCACAAGTTGCTCGACTTGCTTGGCGACTTCGCTCTGCTCGGTATGCGTATCAAAGGCCGTGTATGGGCTACACGTCCGGGACACTTCGCCAATACCGAATTTATGAAGCAGGTACACCAAACGATTCGTCGCGAAGGTATTAAACCTCGTTATAAATACAACTGCCGTCAGGAGGCTCTCTACGACATCAACCAAATTCGCGAGTTATTGCCACATCGTTTCCCGTTCCTTCTGATTGACAGAGTGTTCCATATGGACGAGCAGTCGATTGCAGGTATCAAGAACGTAACCGCCAACGAGCCATTCTTCCAAGGACACTTCCCCGAAGAGCCTGTTATGCCGGGTGTGCTGATTGTTGAGGCAATGGCACAACTTTGCGGAGTTTTCGTACTCTCAACAGTCGAAAATCCAAAGAACTACTCGACATACTTCCTCCGTATCGACAACGTCCGCTTCCGCCACAAGGTTACACCGGGCGATATGCTCCAAATGGAGGTTGAACTTACCGCACCCGTTCGTCGTGGCATAGCAACAGCCGAGTGTCGTGCATTTGTAGGTGATACGTTGGTGTGTCAGGCGGAGATTATGGCACAGATGGTGCAAAACAAAGAGCAAAAATAGTTTACAAAAAATACTAACCAAACATTTAACACTATGATTAGTCCATTGGCATACGTCCACCCCGACGCAAAAATTGGAGAGAATGTAACCGTTGAACCATTTGCATATATCGCAGGCGATGTAGTTATCGGTGATGATTGCTGGATTGGTCCGGGTGCAGTTATTCACGACGGAGCCCGCATCGGCAAACGCAACAAGATTCATACTGCGGCATCGATTTCGTGCCTTCCACAAGATTTGAAATTCCGTGGCGAAGAGACCACTGCCGAGATTGGCGATGACAACGATATCCGCGAGTGCGTTACTATTTCGCGTGGTACTGCATCACGTGGCAAGACCGTAGTAGGCAACGGAAACCTCTTGATGGCGTACGTTCACGTAGCACACGACGATGTTGTCGGCAGCCACTGCGTTATCGCAAACCGCTGCTCGTTGGCTGGCGAGGTAGAGGTTGGCGACTGGGTTGTTATCGGTGGTCACTGTGCTATTCACCAGTGGGTACATATCGGCTCGCACGCAATGTTGCAGGGCGGTGCTTTGCTCACCAAGGATGTTCCCCCATTTATTACGGTACGAAGCGATACGTCGAGCTATGCAGGCGTTAATCGTATCGGTTTGTCGCGTCGTGGCTTTACAGACGAGCAGATTAGCGAGATTCGCAAGACGTGTCGCATACTCTTCGAGAGCGATTTGAACTATATCAATGCTTGCGACGAGGCGGAGAAGCAGATTGCACAATCTCCTGAACGCGATGCACTTATCGAGTTTATCCGCAAATCGGAACGCGGTGTCATAAAGCCTTATACATCGGGAAGATAACCCCGTACAAGGCTCTTAAACAGAGAGGGTGTGTCTAAAAATTTTTTAGACACCCCCTTTTTGTTTGAAGTTGTATAGCTGGGGGGGGGCTAAAACTCGCCACCTCCAAACCAGGGTGCATTAACAAATATATTAAACCTCCTCTTTGGTCCGCCGACCCGCTTTTTCTCCTTGCGTTTTCGCTCCTCGAATGCAGCCAACTCCTCCGGCGATATACGTGGAGGTCTGATAAGCCCTACGACAAAGGCAATCAAACCGCCACCTCCTATCAGGATACCCAACACTCCGAAGACAATCTGCCAAACCATATCGACACCGTTTTATACAAAGGTAGCAGAAAAATCTCTATTCCCGACCGACAATCTCAAAATTATTTCAAACAGGTCGATCTATCTCTATTGCCAACTCTTCCGCATCGTCCGCCCTTATTACACCCTCTTCTCCCTTTACACTGCCACTTCTCTCACCCTTTATCACTTTGCCGCTTCTGCCCCTCTCCTGCCCCTCTCCTGCCCGCTCTCTTTTCCCTTTATATCGACCCTTCTTACACTCGGCATCTTCTCCTTACGACCGTTCTCACACACTCTCCTCTCCTCAACACGCCCACCACACGCCACTCATACGCCCATTACACACCTGTCATACACCTGTCACACATCCATTACGTGCCCATTACTCTTCCACCACACACCCGCCACATAGCCCCAAAATGCTAACTTTTTCCTCATCAAACACCTTCTATCAAGCCTTATTCTGCCCTATTTTTATGAATATAATCGAGGGGTTCTCACCCTTCGTCAGTAAGTAAATTGACTTAATTTACCCCTATATTTTATATTTCGCCCCTATTTTCAGCCTTTTTATCCCTACAAAGGGGTTGCTATCACTTAAATTTCCTACTTCGTGCCGAATGTCCTATCTTCGCCACCGAGAAATCACAAAAATCACAGAAAAAAATGAAGAAAATTCTACTTACAGTTATCTCGCTTGCAGCAACATTCTCGGTAATGGCAGGCGGTACGAATGTAAACACAAACCACGGTGCTGCATACCTGCGTGGTGTAGCTCGTGGAACAACTCTCGATCCCGATGCGGTTTATCACAACCCTGCCGGTGCGTCGTTTATGAAAGACGGCTTTCACTTTGCGTTAAATATTCAGGAGGTTTTGCAGGAGCGTGGAACCATTTCGACTTTTGCTCCGTTTGCTTACAATGCGGCAAACAACAACAGCGACACGCGCGAATTTATGGGTAAGACCTTCGCACCT
>JAFVXS010000067.1 GCA_017501025.1 Alistipes sp. | reverse complement strand
GGTATCGGTGCCTTTGTCAGCGGTCCACGTTGGCTCATCAACCTCTTCCGTTACAATATGCGTTCGCAACTCTACGCAAAGTCGTTGCCAATGCCAATGGTAATGGGTGCTTTGAAGCGTTTGGAACTTATCCGTAACCACCCTGAATATCAGGAGAAGTTGTGGGAGATTACCCGTGCTTTGCAGAGTGGTTTCAAGGAGAACGGTTTTGAAATCGGTGTAACACAGTCGCCTGTAACCCCTGTATATATGAAGGGTGGCAACGAGGAGGGTACAAACCTTATCGTTGATTTGCGTGAGAACTATGGCGTATTCTGCTCGATTGTAATCTACCCTGTAATTCCGAAGGGCGAGATTATCTTGCGTGTTATCCCTACGGCAGCCCACACAATGGAGGACGTAGAGTACACAATCAACGCCTTTAAGGCTGTTCGCGAGAAGTTTGAGCGTGGCGACTATGCAGCAATGCCTATCCCAATGAAGGCAGACCCTGAATTTAAGGTTCGCTAATCGCATCAAACCATATTGCAATAGGAGATTGCCCTGCTTGGAGAGGTTGGGCAATCTCTCTTTTTTGCAAATGAGTGGCAAGAGTTGTGAATGGGTAGAACAAGCGGAATTTCAAGGCTTGCGATGGGCAAAAAAGCGGAGTTTACTTGGCGTAAATGAGCATTTTGAGCCCGAGTATAACGCAGAAATCACCTTGTTATACCCATTCAATTTTGGTGCTATGAAAAATCTTTACTACCTTTACAAAGATTTTCGGAGTTTACTACTCCGAGTAGTGAGATTATAACCTAAAACTGATATAAAATGGCTGAATTTAACCGTTATCGTTCGATTTATTCACACGAAGAGCTTATGGAGCGTCTGCGTCGTATCAAACACGTTGCTCTCGATATGGATGGCACTATATATATGGGTGCCACTCTCTTTGACTTTACAAAACCTTTTTTGCAGGGGTTGCGTGACGGAGGTATCCGCTACTCGTTCCTTACCAACAACCCATCGTCGAGCATTGCCGACTATCTGGCAAAGTTGGAGCGTTCGGGTATCGAGGCTACTCGCGAGGAGATGTACTCGACCGCTGTGGCAACCATCGACTATGTCAAAAGCCACTATCCCGAAGCAAAACGTCTCTACTGTGTCGGTACTCCGTCGATGATTCAGCAATTCGAGGAGGCTGGTTTCGAGATGACTACCGATTCGGCAGATGACCGTCCCGATGTACTTATCGTGGCGTTCGACAAGACCCTCACATACGCAAAGTTGTGTCGTGCAGCGTGGTGGATTACGCAGGATGTCCCATATATTGCAACAAATCCCGATTATGTCTGCCCTACCGACCTTCCAACCGTATTGGTCGATTGCGGCTCAATCTGTGCCTGTTTGAATCAGGCTACGGGTCGCAAACCTGTCATCACATTGGGCAAACCCGACCCGAATATGTTGTCGGGAATCCTCGCACGCTACGGTTTGCAGCCTGACGAGGTAGCGATGGTAGGCGACCGCATCTACACCGATATAGAGATGGCTCACCGTGCCGATGCATTCGGTGTATTGGTACTTTCGGGCGAGACTACCCTCGAAGTTGCCGATGCAGCACCAAAACAGCCTCATCTCATCTGTGACAGCATTAAAGTATTGGGCGAACTTCTCGCAGAGGCTAACCGCTAAAATATTTGAAAGGTATGACTAACGAACAGACCTCACGCTTTAAGTATTGGCAGTGGCGTACAATCATCGCCACAATGTTGGGTTACGCCCTCTTCTACTTTGTCCGCAAAAACTTCTCGTTCGCAATGCCGGGTTTGGCTGCCGAGTACTCTATCTCGAATACGAGTTTCGGTATCATCCTCGCCATAGTGGGACTTGTTTACGGACTCTCACGCTTTGTGAACGGAATCATTGCCGACCGCTCCAACGCCCGTTACCATATGTCGCTCGGACTGCTGCTGTGTAGCCTTGCAAGCCTCGCTTTCGGCTTTGCACCAGCGATTCTCGGTATCGAGATTGGTGTTGCACCTCATACACTTGTAGTTGTATTTGGTGTGCTGTTGGTAGCAAATAATATCTTTCAGGGCAGTGGTTTCCCACCTTGTGCCCGCCTGCTGACACACTGGGTGCCACCTTACGAGTTGGCTACAAAGATGTCGATTTGGAATACATCACACTCGATTGGAGCAGGTTTATTGGCTCTGCTCTGCGGTTTTGTGATGAGCACAATGGGTACGGATGTCAGCCTCGACAGGGCCGAAGTCAATAAGATTACCCACAACTACATCGTCAATAACCTCAAAGAGGATATCCGCAAGTCGGATCAGCATATCGACAAAGTTACAAAAATCGAAATCGACGATAAGATTCAAGGTGCCATTGTTGTATATGCCGACTACCGCTATAAGCCGACATACGAGAATGGTGCAAGCGTACACGTGGAGTACACCTTCGATGACAACGCATTCAATGCCGTAAAGTCGCTGGTTACCGACAACAAGAAGATATCGACCGAGGAGATTGCACAGCAAACACAACTCCCATTGCCACAAGCAAAAGCGTTGCAGAATATCGTTGCCCGTTCGATGAATGTGGGTGCTTGGCAGTGGTGCTTCTTCCTGCCTGCACTGATGGCACTCTTTGGTGCTATGGGACTCTTCTGGGCTCTGCGTGACACCCCTAAATCGGTAGGTCTGCCCGAATTGGGTAACAGCAAAGCCGAGCAGGAGAGTAGCGAAGAGAGCAGCGAAGAGCATCGCCAATTTGTACGTCGCAAAGTCTATGGCAACCCGCTGATATGGATTTTGGCATTTGCCAACTTCTTTGTCTATGTCGTGCGTTTCTCGGTACTCGATTGGGGTCCGAAATTCTTGGTTGAGGCTCGCGAAATGTCGTACGCCTATGCCGGTGTAACGGTTGCGATATTCGAGATTTTCGGTATTATCGGTATGTTGGTTGCAGGTTGGGCAACAGACCGCTTCTTCCGTGGTCGTGCTCATCGCACCTGTCTGCTCTGTATGGTCGGAACAGCACTCTTTATGACGATATTCTATCTGCTGCCTAACGACATTCACCCTATGGTACTCATCTGCACTCTCGCAATGGCGGGCTTCTGCATCTACGGACCACAGGCTTTGATTGGTATTGCAGCGGCAAATCAGGCCACAAAACGTGCTGCGGCAACGGCTAACGGTCTGACCGGAATATTCGGCTATTTGAGCGTATTCGTTTCGGGTCTCGGTGTCGGCGTTTTGGTCGATTTGATGGGTTGGAACTACGTCTTTATCGGAATGATTGCAGTCGCTCTGATTGGTGCTGCTGTATTCCTTTTGATGTGGAAAGCACCTGCCGACGGCTACGAGAAATAGCAGCAACTCAACTGCTACAAATATAGAGGGGACTTCTATAACAGAGTTCCCTCTATTTTGTTGCATAAGGGTCGATTCACCCCCGAATGTTTCCGTTTCGCATTTTTTATGCGAAAAAAATATAATTTTTTGCCCTAAAAAGGGTATATTTGCACGAATTTACCCAAAGGGTAAAACTTTCTCAACAAGTGCTAATAACAAAATGATAAAAAAACCTATAAAAACTATGACAAGAAATCAACTTTTCGGAGTAATTCTGGCACTGCTGACACTCTCGATGGCAGCAGGTTGCGAAGAGGAGAAAAAGACTCGTCGCAGTCGTGAGTATGAAGTTATGGTTTTGGAGCCTACTTCACGCAAATTAACATCTTCGTTCTCGGCTACCATTCGTGGTAAGCAGGATATCGACATCCGCCCAAAGGTTCAGGGTTATATCACCGATATCCACGTTAAGGAGGGTTCGATTGTTAAACGCGGTCAGACACTCTTCGTAATCGACCAAGTCCCTTACGAGGCAGCATTGCAGACTGCAATCGCAAATGTCGATGTAGCACAGGCGGCTGTCGATGCAGCACAACTGACTACCGATAGCAAGGAGAAACTCTTCCAGCAGAACATTATCTCCGAGTTCGATTTGAGTATGGCCCGCACTACGCTTGCCAGCCAAAAGGCTCAACTTGCACAGGCAAAAGCCAACGAGGTCAATGCCCGCAACAACCTCTCCTACACACTTGTAAAGAGCCCTGCCGATGGTATTGTCGGCACACTCCCATTCCGTGTAGGTACGTTGGTAAGCCCTTCTGACCAGACCCCGATGACCACCGTATCGGATAACTCCGATATGTTCGTCTATTTCTCGATGACCGAGAGTCAGGTTTTGTCGCTGACTCGTGAGCACGGCTCTTTGGAGGCTGCTCTGCAATCGATGCCATCGATTGAGTTGGAACTTTCGGATGGTACAATCTACAAAGAGAAGGGTCGTATCGAGGCGATAAGCGGTGTCATCGACCCTACTACGGGTGCCGTAACCGTTCGTGCCAAGTTCCCTAATGCTCGTCGTCTGCTCTTGTCGGGTGGTTCGGGTAACGTGATTCTGCCACACAAGGCGGAGGGTTGTATCGTAATTCCACAATCGGCAACCTACGAGATTCAGGACAAAGTCTATGTCTTTATGGTTAAGAATGGCAAAGCGGTGTCGAAAATCGTCGGCGTATTCAATATCTCGAACGGCAAAGAGTATGTTGTCGAGTCGGGACTTATCGCAGGCGACACAATCGTTGTCGAGGGTGTCGGACTGCTGCGTGACGGCGAGGATATCCGCATCAAGAGTGTAATCAAAAACGAGTAAAACGCCCTGCAATGAATATTAGAACCTTTATCGAAAGACCCGTTCTTTCGTCGGTAATATCGATTGTCATCGTGCTGGGAGGTCTTATCGGCTTGGCAGCACTTCCAATCGAGCGATATCCGAATATCGCACCTCCTACAATCAACGTGTCGGCAACCTATACGGGTGCAAGTGCCGAGACCGTTCAGAAGAGCGTTATTGTGCCTTTGGAGGAGGCTATCAACGGTGTCGAGAATATGACCTATATGACCTCGACGGCAACCAACAACGGTAGTGCCAACGTGCGTGTATTCTTCAAGCAGG
>JAFVXS010000066.1 GCA_017501025.1 Alistipes sp. | reverse complement strand
TCTCATAACACCGCTTTGAGTGTAGTTAAAGTATCTTTCCATCGAACAAAGTCGATTTTTTTGACGAGAGCAAATACGCTTGTTAAAAATTTTTCGTACATTTGTATTGTATGAAACCAGAGAGAACAATTTTTGTAACCAATGATGATGGATATGCATCAAAGGGTTTTGCGGCAGCCATAGAGGTTGCCAGCCGATTCGGTCGCGTAATTGCAGTTGCACCCGAACAGCCACAGAGCGGAAAGAGTCAGGCGATAACACTCTTTTCGCCACTATACCTGAAAAAAATCAGCGAAACAGAGCGGGTAACCATCTATTCACTCTCGGGAACGCCGGTTGATTGCGTCAAATTTGCATTCGACCACTTCTTCCGCGACCAGCATATTGACCTCACGATTTCTGGCATAAATCACGGCTCAAATGCCGCTGTAAATGTACTCTATTCGGGTACTATGGGTGCTGCTATCGAGTCATCATTCTACGATATCCCATCAATCGGCCTGTCGATTTTGGACCACGATGCCGATGCCGATTTCGAGGCTGCAATAGAGTATGGTACGCAGATTGTCGATACGGTACTCAAAAATATCGACACTCTCGATAAACCGCTCTGTCTGAATGTCAATATCCCTACCCTTCCGAAGGAGGAGATTCGCGGAGTAAAATATTGCCGCCAAACACGAGGTTATTGGCACGAAGATTTCTTCCGTCGCGAAGATCCACACGGCAGAGTATATTATTGGATGAACGGAGCGTTCGACAACCACGAACCCGAAGCCGAAGATAGCGATGAGTGGGCTTTGGCTGCGGGGTACGTTGCAGTGGTACCCGTACAGGTTGATATGACCGCATATAATCAACTCGAAAAGTTACGCAAACTGTAATAACCAACAATGGAGAGTGCTATTCTCTATAAGGTGCTGCTATGCATCGCAATCGGGCTGCAAGTGTTGGCAACAATATATGCAATCCGACTTATTCGACGCACAAAGTACAATGCCATTTGGATTTTGTGTATCGTCGGATTTGTTATTTTGTGTGCCGAACGCATCTGCCAACTCCTTGTCATCGACGGCTACGAGATTTCGTTCTTCCTCTTTGTTGCACTCGGTCTGATAATTTCGGTCTGCATCCCTATTGCCGTCATATTCGCATTCCGCTTGGTCAATTACATCGACCGTATGGAGCGACAGCGACTGCTCTTCAACAAGCGAATTATGACAGCCGTACTGCGTACCGAGGAGCGTACCCGACAAAACTTCGCCAAAGAGATGCACGACGGTTTGGGGCCGCTGCTCTCATCTGCAAAGATGACCCTTTCTGCCCTGCCACACGAAGGTTTGAGCGATGAGCAGTACGAAATTTTGCGAAATACCCGCCACGTTATCGAGGAGGCTATACGTTCGGTACGTGAAATTTCAAACAACCTATCACCACAGGTCTTAATCGACTTCGGATTGGCACAAGGTATTCAGAACTTCACAACACGTTCGGCAGCACTATTCAATATCGATATCAAGTTTAACACCAATCTTCGAGCAGAGCGTTTCGATGGCGATATCGAGGTTATTATCTATCGTGTAATATGCGAACTTATCAACAACTCGCTGAAACACTCCGGTTGTAGCACCATCAAGGTCGATTTGCAACACATCAACCACACCTTGCACTTGCGATACAGCGACAACGGTTGTGGTTTCGACCCAAAGGCGATGGCTTATTACGGTATGGGACTATCCAATATCGCATCACGCATCAACTCGTTGAGCGGGGAGTTCGAAATCAAGAGCCATCGAGGCGAGGGTATGACGGCAACTGCCACCATATCAACCGCCACCGAAAATTCGGAGCGACATATCAAACTATAATTCAACACACAATATCAATGGATGAGAGAACAATAAAAATCGCTATTGTCGATGACCACGCACTCTTTCGCAACGGCTTAAAAGGGCTTATCGATGGTCGTCGCAACTGCGTAGTTACGGCCGAGTACAGCGATGGCAGCGAGTTTATTGCCGACATCGAGAACGTTGATGCCGAGGTGGTTTTTATGGATATCTCGATGCCAACGATGAATGGAGACCACGCTACACAGTTGGCACTGATGCGACGCCCGGAGTTGAAAATCATCTCGCTGACGATGTTTGGCGAGGAGCAGTACTACTTGCAGATGGTCAATGCCGGAGCAAAGGGTTTTCTACTGAAAGATTCTGACATTGAGAGCGTCTTCGAGGCTATCGAATCGGTTTCTCGTGGCGAGGAGTACTTCTGTCAGGAGGTGCTGTCGTCACTACCGAAGAGTCTGCATCGCACTGCCACAGAGCAACCCGACAACCTCTCGGAACGCGAAATCGACATTCTGTTGGGCGTGTGTCGGGGATTATCGACGCAAGAGATTGCCGATGAACTCTTCATCTCGAAACGTACCGTGGATGCCCACCGTGCCAATCTGCTCGAAAAGACCGGCTGCAAAAATACCGCAAGCCTTGTGGTCTATGCCATCAAAAACCACTTTGTGGAGATTTAAGGCATCACAATCAGAGCTGACAATCTAAAAACTTGTCTGTTAAAATTTTAATTTTGCAAATTCAGAGAGTTCGAAAATCGGTAATCTTATGTAGTTAGGTGGAATTTGTTGTAAAACAATGATATATTAATCCTTTTTTTACTATCTTTACACTACAAAACTACCAACCCGATGAAAACCGATCAGATAAAATACGATGTTTTTATCTCCTGCAAAAGCGAAGATTATCCCGAAGCCATCGCCATCCACGAATACCTCGAAGAGCAGGGATTGCGTGTATTCATGGCCGATGTGGAGTTACGCAAGAAGGGGCGTGATGTTTATGGAGAAATAATTGATAGTGCATTGGAAAGTGTCGATCATATGATTGTATTCACATCCAATGCTGCCTATGTAAACTCCACCTATGTCAAAAGCGAGTGGCGTACTTTTGTAGAGGAGAAACGCTCGGGACGCAAGACGGGTAACATCGTTACAATTCTCAAAGGCGTGCAAATCGATGATTTGCCTATCGCCTTGCGGAGTGTACAATTTTTCCCCTATGGAGACTACGCATCGGTTATAGATTATCTGCCTATACAAAATCCTCAAATCTCTGCACCCGACCAGCCCCCCGTTGCATCCCCAAGCGGCACAGGTGCTTTGATTCACGTAGAGAGTGATTTGGATTGCCGCATATTTCGGTTTGGCAAAGAGATCGGTTTGGCTTTGAAGGGAGAGGATACATTGATTCGTTTAACGCACGGCAAACACAAATTGGAGTTTGTCAGCCTCGACAACGATGCCGACCGCCTGTCGATACTCTTCCCTGTTCCCGAAAACGATTACGAAGATATCTTAACCGTCGAGTTATTGGCGGTAAAACAACAACGTGAAGCGGAAGCGACGAAGGCTGAAACCGAGAGCCTTGTGCAGGAAGAGACAGAACAAGAGAACATCGAACACAAAAACGTCAATGATAACTCTTCTAAAAATGTCTCCAAAGATAATTTGACACGTTGTAAAACCACTTACAACATAGGCGACTACTACTGTGATGGTATCAAACAAGGAGTTGTATTTGAAGTGTCGTCCGATGGGAAACACGGTAAGATTTTGAGTTTGGAACAATCGCTGATTCGAGTTAGATGGTGCTCGGTAGAGGAGTTTGTCGCCGGTCAAAGTAAAACAGAAGCTTTTGATGAAGAGGAGGGTATGAACAACCAGCGTAAAATTCAACAAATCAACGGTTGGAGCGATAAATATCCTGCTTTCAAGTGGTGTGCAGACCAAGGCGAGGGATGGTATCTGCCCGCCATCGAAGAGTTGAAACTATTTACACTGAATGATACGATTCGAAATGCTGTGAATCGCACATTGCAAGCAAAAGAAGGTATAAAGCTTTTTGACAGAGGAGATGAGTTTTGTGACTATTGGTCTTCGACAGAGAGCAAGAGAAATATTGGGTTCAATGTACGTTTGAAGGAGTGGAAGGACTCTGCGTGTGGTGTCTATATGTACAATGGCGACACCCACAGCAGCTATAAGAACTCCAACTACTATGTGCGTGCCGTATCTGCTTTTTAATTTTTCGGCTTTGGACGTTTAGGCTTTTTCGGCTCTGCTTTTCGGCAGAGCCGATTTTTATTGAGATAAGAGAGCAAATAAAAACAGAGAAAGTTGAAAAATTTAACTGAATATTGAGGTATAATAGTTGAATTATTACAAAAGTTATTGTAATACTATGATTTTTTAATCAAAATTTTATTATATTTGTAGTTGGATGATTATTTACAAAGGTATAGAATAACCTTAAAACCAAATATAGTATGAACGTTACAACTTTGATGGCGGAACTCGAACGTCGCCACCCTGGCGAAAGCGAGTACCTGCAAGCAGTAAGAGAGGTTCTCGAATCGATCGAAGAGACCTACAACCTGCATCCCGAATTTGAGAAGGCAAAGATTATCGAGCGAATGGTTGAACCCGACCGCATTATCACATTCCGTGTTACGTGGGTCGATGACAGAGGCGAAATCCGCACAAATCTGGACTATCGTATTCAGTTCAACAGTGCAATTGGCCCTTACAAGGGTGGCATCCGCTTCCACAAGGCGGTAAATACATCGATGCTGAAATTCCTAGGTTTCGAGCAGACTTTCAAGAATGCCCTGACAACACTGCCTATGGGTGGTGCAAAGGGCGGCTCGGACTTCGACCCTGTTGGTAAATCCGATGCCGAAATTATGCGTTTCTGTCAAGCCTTTATGCTCGAATTGTGGAACAATATCGGTCCTGACACCGACGTTCCAGCCGGCGACGTAGGCGTAGGAGGCCGCGAGATAGGTTACCTCTATGGAATGTATAAGAAGTTGGCTCGTGAATACAACACAGGCGTATTGACAGGCAAGGGTATGACTTGGGGCGGCTCACTGATACGTCCCGAGGCGACAGGTTACGGAGCGTTGTACTTCGTACAACATATGTTGGATCGTGCAGGTCGTTCGCTCAAAGGCTCAACGGTAGCAATCTCGGGCTTTGGAAATGTTGCTTGGGGTGCTGCCAAAAAGGCAACCGAACTCGGTGCAAAAGTCATTGCCATATCGGGTCCCGACGGTGTTATACACAACCCTAATGGTATGAACGACGAGAAGATTGCGTATATGCTGACATTGCGTGCATCGAATCAGAATATTGTCGCTCCATTTGCAGAGCGTTTCGACGATGCAACATTTATTCCGGGCAAGAAGGCGTGGAGTATTAAGTGTGATATCGCACTGCCTTGTGCCTTCCAGAACGAGCTTGGCGAAGAGGATGCAAAAGAGTTGCTCGCAAACGGCACTTGGTGTGTTGCCGAGGTGTCGAATATGGGTTGCACTCCGGAGGCTATCGCTACACTGCAAGGTGCCGGAATACTCTTTGCTCCCGGTAAGGCCGTAAATGCCGGCGGTGTTGCCACATCGGGCTTGGAGATGACCCAAAACGCAATGCATATATCGTGGTCGGCTGCCGAAGTGGATGAGAAGTTGCACTATATTATGCACAGCATTCACGAGGCTTGCGTCAAGTATGGCAAACAGGAGGATGGTTATATCAACTACGTCAAAGGTGCCAATATTGCAGGCTTTATGAAGGTTGCACAGGCAATGCTCGAACAGGGTATCGTATAGCCATAAATCGACGATAAAAATAGTACGGCTGCCACCATAGATGACAGCCGTACTAACTTTTTTTATGCACTCACTCCGAAAACGCTTCACATCCCGACTTATCCTGTTCCGAGCGGTTTATCTTACGCATAGCAGCGGGTGTAACGTCAAATTGCTGTTTGAATAGTTTGATAAAGTGCGAGATATTCGTAAACGAACACATTATACCTATCTCCGATATAGTCATCTCGCTCGACAGCAACAAAATCTTTGCTCTAATCAATCGCTGCTCGATATACCAACGATGGGGCGGCATATTGAAGTAGCGTTGAAAATCCTTTTTGAACGATGTTACCGAGCGATTGGTTGCCCTTGCCAGCGTCTCAATCGAGACATCGTTAAAGAGGTTATCATAGACCACCCTCATAAATTGTATATACTCGATATCGCAACTACGCAGCAGTACCGAACGCAGACACTCATCCTGATTGGATAGTATAAAATAGACCAACTCGGCAATGCGAATATTACGCACAACGTAGTTTGTAGATATATCGCCACGCTGGATGGAGTGATTCACAACTCCAAAAAAGCTTTCGAGTACCGACTCCCGCTGCGAAGAGACAACAACATTTTGACCACGACATCGCGGACAACGATGCGAAATATCGGTCTGCACCTCACCCGATTCAGCCAACGCCATCACAATATCCTGCAAAAGCGTAGCCGGAACATAAAAGATAATCTCCTCATAATTCGACGAGGTGGTAACATTCTCGACATAATGGAC
>JAFVXS010000065.1 GCA_017501025.1 Alistipes sp. | reverse complement strand
CGTTGGCAGCCAACTACCCTACACCATCACGTCGAGAGTTTGGCGATATCGATATCTATCTCTTTGGCGATTATGAGCGAGGTAATGAAATTATCGCAGCAAAAGGTGTTGCAATTAAGTACGATTTCTTTGTTCATTCAGAGTTTATGTTGGGTACGACAAATGTGGAAAATCATCGCTATTTTGTCAATCCCGATGTAAATGGTTACGCTAAACGCGCACAGCAGATATTGGAGTCACTTGTCGCTGGTGCCACTCCGCATACGACTGTCGAGGATGCATATATGCCATCTGCCGATTTTGATTTTCTGTTTCTGTTGCGACACTCCTCTTGGCACTTTGCCAGAGAGTCAATACGTCTGCGTGATATATGCGATTGGGCGATGTTTCTCCGAAATCGTGGAGATAAAATCGACAAAACGGTCGCTCGCGAAAACCTTGCAGCAACGGGTTTAGGTAGGTATGCAGCGATATTGAACGCTTTGATAACGAAATATCTGCACATCGCACCTCCGTTTGATGTTGCAGAGGTTGATATGGCTACCGTAGAGCGTGTCAAAGAGGATATATTTACGTTCGACAATCCCGAAAAGCACAATAACGTATCGTTTTTGCGAGCATTTTTCTGGAAGATACGCAACCGAATCGAACGACAATGGTGCTACGGAAATATTGTTCCCGACTCATATTTCGGCAATGTCGGCTACTCGATTCTCAACTATATAAAGCATCCACTGGCAATATTTAAGGCAAAAATATAATATTTATGTTACGAGGTTTGATATTTGATATGGACGGTGTCATTATCGACAACTCCGATATGCACATCAAGGCTTTTGAGATTTTTTTGGCCCGATATGGCGTTTCGGATCCATTTACGCCCGATATGTTTGGTCGTCGCAATGAGCAGATATTGCAGATGTTGCTTCCGACAGAGATATACGAGTCGAAGGGTTGGCGAGCATTGTCCGAGGAGAAGGAGGAGGTGTATCGTGAGACTTTTCGTGACGAGATGGTACCTGTTGCAGGATTGTTATCGTTGTTGGAGAGTGCAAAGTCGCAGGGCATAAAGTGTGCTATCGGCTCGTCGGCTTGTCGGGCGAATGTAGAGTTTACGATGGATGTAACATCGATTCGTCCGCTGATTGATGCTTGGTGTTGTGAAGATGATGTGCGTGAGGGAAAACCAAATCCGGAGGTCTATATCAAAACCGCAGCACGAATGGGTCTGAAACCCGAAGAGTGTATCGTATTCGAGGATGCAACAGCAGGTATTACAGCCGGCAAACGTGCAGGTTGTCACGTAGTTGCACTGACTACCTCAAATTCGCGTGAGATGCTTCAAACAACCGAAGCCGATTTGATAATAGATGATTTTCGCGATATCACAATCGAGCAACTCAAAGCACTGCTCGGTTAGGCCTGTTGCTGCTGTTTGGAGTCGAGAATACGACGGATGGCAGGTATCTGCATTATTGGCAGCAGAGCGTGTGCGGGCATAATCTTGCAGAAAAATACGGCAACCTTTGTAAACCAACCGGGGATATAGATACGGCGTTTACGAAATACCCTACGCAGAGTCCGACGCACGACTGTTTCGGCTCTCATCATAAGTCCAAAGCGATGTAACACCTTGCGTCGTTTTGGGCTTAAATCATATAATGGAGTATCAACCGCACCCGGGAATACGCACGTCACACCCACTCCTGCCTGATGACATTCATACCATAACGATTGGGCAAAACTTTTTAGACACGCCTTTGTTGAGCCATATAGCGACATTGTCGGATAAGGTATCCACGCTGTCATCGACGACATAATTACGATATAGCCTCTGCGACGAGCAACCATATCCGCTGCAAAGAGTCGGCAAAGTTTCATCGGTACGGTGCAGTGCAGTGTAACAAATCGCTCTATATCATCGCACGAAGTGGCATTTAGGTAGGCAAAATGCAACATTCCCGCATTGCTTATGAGGATATCCACTTCGATATTATGGCTGCGGCAACAATCGTAAATCTGTTCCGCACTACCACTATCGGTAAGGTCTGCATATAGAGGCAATGTCTCGATGCCGTATCGCTCCGTAAGTTCATTGGCAACCTCAATGTTTCGTTCACGCTGATTACTTACCACCACTATATTATGGTGTGCCGATGCAAGTTGCCTTGCAAATTCGTACCCCATACCAGATGTCGCTCCCGTAATCAGTGCGTAACTTTGTGCCATTTTTATACGATTTTACGTCACGAAGGTAGTGATTTTTTTGCGGTTTTGTCGTCGATATGCGGAATTTTTAATAATTTCGCCGCCAAATAAAATCTTACCGATATTATGTTGCGTGGTATTGTAGCCGTTTTGATGCTTGTATGCTCAAATCTTTTTATGACCTTTGCGTGGTATGGTCAAGTGATGTTCAAGTCGCGTATCGAACGATTTGGTATTATGGCGATTGTCCTATTGAGTTGGGCTGTGGCGTTTTTCGAGTACTGTTTTATGGTACCGGCCAATCGTTTGGGTAGCACCGAATTTGGCGGTCCATTCTCTATTTGGGAGCTGAAAGTAATTCAGGAGGCGGTATCGTTGAGCGTATTTGCCATTATCGTACAGTTGGTTATGAAAAACGAGGCTCTGCGTTGGAATCACGCCGTAGGTTTTGTCTGCCTTGTTTTGGCGGTATTTTTCATCTTTAAGAAATAACATTTGTATCGGGTTTGTTGCGAGCTTGCAAATTTGGTACTACATATTTTTATATTTTGCAAAAAATCACTACTTTTGCACGCGATTATAGAATTGAAAATTAGCCCAATATTATGAATATCGAACAACACATTTCAACTATTGTCAAGGGCGTCGTAGAGTCACTCTACGGCGAGGTAGCGGATTCGCAGATACAACTCCAAAAGACTCGCAAAGAGTTCGAGGGCGACTATACACTTGTTGTATTTCCACTCGTGAAGATGGCTCGCAAATCGCCCGAAGCAGTTGCAAACGAAATCGGAGAGAAGATTGTAGCCACAGCTGCCGAGTTCAGTGCATTCAACGTCATTAAAGGTTTTCTCAATCTTTCGCTTGCCGAGTCGTTCTGGCAGGCACGT
>JAFVXS010000064.1 GCA_017501025.1 Alistipes sp. | reverse complement strand
GCTTTTCTACATATGAACGGGAGCTGAAACATTGCCAAAAATATAATATCGAGCCTGTGGCTGTGACCGATGACTCCTATCCGCAACGTCTGCGGTTTATTCCCGACCCACCACACGTTATATATGTTATGGGCAATATCGAAGCCCTGCACCAGATGCACGCACTCTCGGTGGTTGGTACTCGCCGTATGACCACGTATGGCGAGCGGATGTGTAACTCGATTATCGAGGGAGTGGCTCAACAGTGCCCCGATACAGCAATTATCAGTGGATTGGCTTATGGCTCCGATGCGGCAGCACATCGTGCAGCATTGGTCTGCAATCTGCCTACCGTAGCAGTGCTTGCCAATGCCCTGCCTGCAATTATCCCTGCGGCAAATCGCGGTTTGGCATCCGATATTATTGCCAGAGGTGGTGCAATTCTGACCGAAGTGTCGTCGCAAACTCCGAGCAATGGCAATCTCTATATTCCACGTAACAGAATCGTTGCTGCTCTTGCCGACGGATTGTTGGTTGTTGAGTCGGGTATTAGTGGCGGGTCGCTGCATACGGCAAAGGCGGCCGATGGATATTCGCGTATGGTTATGGCACTGCCGGGACGTGCTACCGATGCAATGTCGGCAGGTTGTAATCATCTGATATATACGGGTGCAGCACAACTTGTTACCTCGGCAGAACACCTCTTAACACTGCTTGGGTGGGAGAACTCTTCGCCAACGTCGCATATTCGGGCAGAGGTTGCTCCATTGGAGGATAACGAACGTAGATTGCTCGCCTGCTTTGGCTCTGCTGCCGAGGCGGTCGGGATAGATACGCTGATTATAAAGAGCGGTTTTTCGGCTGCCGAAGTGAGTGCTATTCTCTTTAATTTGGAGATGTCGGGCGTGGTTAGGGAGTTGCCGGGAAAGATGTTTGAGAAGTTGATAAATGATTGATATGCTGATAGATACACATTCGCACCTCTACGATGAGGCTTTCGATGAGGACCGCCTGCTCGCCATAAAGCGAGCCAAAGAGGCAGGTGTTGTACGACTGCTCTTGCCGGCAATCGATGCGGAGAGCGATGAGCGGATGTTCGCTATGGTGCGTGAGCATAACGACTATGCGGTGGCGATGATGGGTTTGCACCCTACGTCGGTCAATGATAACCCCGATTGGCAACGAGAGTTGGAGCGGGTTGAACGCTATTTGGCGGAGCCACCTCTCGGCATAGGTCGCTTCTGTGCTGTTGGCGAGATTGGTCTCGATTTGTATTGGAGCAGCGATTTTGCAGAGCAGCAGAGGTGTGCGTTTGAGCGACAGATAGAGTTGGCTTTGTCGTACGATTTGCCGATTGTGGTGCATACCCGTAATGCTTGGGAGGAGATGTGTGAATCGGTCGAAAAGTATGCAGGGCGAGGTCTGCGAGGTGTTTTTCACGCCTTTTCGGGCGAGGAGCAGCACTATCACAGATTGATGGCTTGTGGCGATTTTCTCTTTGGCATAGGCGGAACGGTGACCTACAAGAAGAGCAAAGTTGCCGAGTTGGTCGAGCGGGTGATACCGTTGGAGCGGATTGTGTTGGAGACCGACTGCCCATATCTGACACCCGTGCCTCATCGTGGCGAACGTAACGAGTCGGCGTATGTGGCAATCGTCTGCGATAAGGTAGCGGCATTGAAGGGCGTTTCGGCTGCGGAGGTGGCAAGTGTTACAACCGCCTCGGCGGAGCGTATGTTTGGACTTAAATAGCAATAAATATGGAGAAAAAGACACGAATCCTCGTAATCTACACGGGTGGTACAATCGGAATGCAGCGTGACAATAACGGTACGCTTGTTCCATTCGATTTCAACACGATTGAGCAGGAGTTTCCGTCGGTGCGACACCTGAATGTCGATATCTCGGTGCATAAGATGTCGCCGATTGACTCGTCGAACGTGACACCTGCATTGTGGTTGGAGTTGTCGCGGATTATCGCAGAGTCGTACGACAATTTTGATGGTTTTGTTGTGCTGCACGGCACCGACACGATGTCCTATACCGCCTCGGCATTGAGCTTTATGCTCGAAAATCTGACCAAGCCGATAGTATTTACGGGAAGTCAGATTCCGATGGGTATTCTTCGTACCGATGGCCGCGAAAATCTGATTACGGCTATCGAAATAGCCGCTTTGCGACGTTTCGGACGAGCTGTGGTGCCGGAGGTGTCGCTCTACTTCCAGAACAAGCTGTTCCGTGCAAATCGTACAACAAAGTTGTCTGCCGATGCACTTAATGCCTTCGATTCGCCAAACTATCCGCCATTGGCAGAGGTGGGTGTGAATATTGTCTTTAAGGAGAACTATATCCGCCAGCCGAGAGTTTGGGGTGGTAATTTGAGTATCTCCAATAGTTTTGTTACCGATGTTGTGGTGTTGAAACTATTTCCGGGAATTGCAGAGCAGACATTGCGTTCGATGTTGTCGGTTGAGGGGCTTCGCGGTGTGGTGTTGGAGAGCTTCGGAACGGGCAATGCACCGACTGCGGAGTGGTTTATCGATATTTTGCGTGATGCCATCAATAGGGGTATTACCATCCTGAATGTCACCCAATGTGTGCGAGGCAGGGTTGCGATGGAGCTCTACGAGACAGGTCTGCGTTTGCAGGATATAGGCGTGATTACGGCACGCGATATGACCAGCGAGGCGGCTGTTACAAAACTGATGTGGGTGCTGGCAAATACGACCTCGAAAGAGGAGGTTGCCGAGCTGATGTTGCAAAATCTTCGCGGAGAATTTACAGAGTAAAACTTTGCACTAACAAAAAAAATTTGTATATTTCGGACTGATAAAGGCACGTTTGTGCCGTATTTGTGCTGTTTTTTGATTGCAAGTTATTGATATGTAAAAAGTTGTATCAGTAATTGCTTGTTGTGGGTACATCGCCCGATAGGTGGGCGTTGGCTCGGGAAACGACTTAAAAAAGAGAAAACAATAGACTTAAAACGAAAAAAAAGAGAACTAATTCAAAATTTTTTTAACTTATTAAAAACAACTATGAAAAAATTATTTTTGATTTTGGCAGTTGCTGCGTTGTCGTTCAGCACTGCAATCGCACAGGAGGCAGCAACAGAGGCTCCTGTTGAGGGTACAGAGGTTGAGCAGGTTGAGGCAGCTCCGGCAGAGGAGGCACCTGTAATCGACACCGAGGTTCAGATTGAGGGTGAGTCTATGCACCACGTTCTGATGCAGAAGTTCCTCGAAGGTGGTTGGGGTTGGATGCTCCCAATCCTCGTTGTATTGGTACTCGGTATGGCTATCGCTATCGAGCGTATCCTCTTCCTTGCACTTTCGACTATCAACACCAAGAAGTTTATCGCAGAGGTTGAGGCTGCTTTGAACGAGGGTGGTATCGAGGCTGCAAAGGCTGTTTGCTGCAATACAAAGGGCCCTATCGCATCGATCTATTGGCAGGGTCTCGACCGCTACGAGCAGGGTCTCGACGCAGTTGAGAAGGCAGTTG
>JAFVXS010000063.1 GCA_017501025.1 Alistipes sp. | reverse complement strand
GGCATCAACACACCGACAATCCAGAGCCACACCGAGGCACGATACTCCAAATAGAGGTACAACAATCCGAGCAACACGCCCACCACCTGCAATGCCAATCGCCAATCCATCATTTACGCCTAAAAATTAACTGTTACGTTTGCCAAAACATTGAATTTTGCCTGCGGAAAGTAGCACGCCCACGACTTGCGGTCGGCCAACGTCGCACCCTCCAACCACGAGCCGCCATAGCCATTCGAGCAATACTCCGTATTGAAGAGATTATTGAGTGCTATACCAAATCGCACCCTCTCCATACGCTTTGCGGGCAACGTATATGCGAGGTGCAAATCGGCAACCGTATAACTATCCAATCGTAAATCGGCATACTCGCCATTGGTCATATATTGACTGCCTACATACCGCACAGCAAAGCGGGCATCAAAGCCTTTAATCGAGAAACATACAGCACCTGCGGCAACCACCGATGGCGAGTAGGCAATAGTCGTGCGACCACGATAAAACGGCACGTCATCGATATAGTCCGTATAGTCCAATATATGATTTTGGCTCAAAGTAGTATTCGCCTCAAACGTAAGCCAATGCAGTGGCGAAATTGCCAACATCAACTCTATGCCGCGTCGATAACTGCGAGGAACATTTCTCGACAACAACTCGCCCGTATCGGACAACTCGCCCGTCAGCACAAGTTGGTCGTGATAGTACATATAGTAAAAATTCGCGCCTGCCGTAATCAGTTTCGACTCGTAACGATAGCCCAACTCGCCATCAACCATCAACTCTGCGGTCGGATAGTCGCCACTTCGGATATCGGTAAAGTTGTTGCGTGTAGGCTCCTTCTGTCCCATCGCTACCGAGCCGTATGCCGTATGTCCGTTGCGAGAGAATGTTACACCGAGTTTCGGATTCACAAAGTTGTATCGACGATTGACATCGAGGCGTTGCAAAGCCCCCGTTACATCATCGAAGTTATCATTCACGCCCGATATACGATGCGTAATGTGACGATACTGCAAATCAGCATAGAGATTCAGCGAACGAGCAACCTGCCAATCGACCTTCGCAAAGAGGTTCGCATCGTATTTTCGAGTGGCGTTGCGATAGTACTCCGCAGGCTCGAATGACTCTACGCGTTGCATCTCCAACACCTCTCCGAAGTGGACACCGTCATATATATTTGCCGATAAGCCCATCGACAAAGCGACCTTCTTGGTACGATAGTTCAGCGATGCAACCGCACCTCCGAAGTCATTGAGCATCGATTTACGTCGCACCAGATTTGTCCGCGATACATCGATATTATCAACTCGGATAGGTTGCAGACCATACTTGCTCAACTTTTGGTCGTTTTTGTAATTTTGGTAGTAGCCATCGCCACGCGTATAGTGAAGCGTAGCGTTGAGTGACCAACGGTCGTTAAATATATGGCTTACAATTAACTGATTGTTCAACTGCAAATAGTTATCGGAGTGGTCGTCGTAATAGCCAACTACTCCCATCACCGGATTACCATCCGCATCGTAGCGAATATTGCCTGCCGCATCGTGCAGAGGCCCCATAATCTCTCCCTCGACATTGCGACGGCGATTTTCCGCCATCTCATCGGCCGTAAGACCCGTATAGGCGAGATAGACACGTGCTTTACCGCCAAACGAGAGCAGTTTCACCATAGTTCTGCCACCATAATATGCCGCCTGAAACATATAAGAGAGCATCCGTGACGAGGCTCGCTCGATATAACCATCGCTACCGATGTGCGACAATCGTCCGCCGACAGCCCAATGTCCGCCCAACAACCCCGACTCGATAGCAACCGACTGCTTGTTGGTGTTGAACGAGCCGTAAGATAGTGATGCCGAACCACGAAACTCGGTCGATAGCGGCTGTGTCGTCATATTCAACGAAGCACCGAAGGCTCCTGTTCCGTTGGTCGATGTTCCTATGCCGCGTTGCAACTGCAAAGAGCCAACCGAAGAGCCAATATCGGGCGTATCGTACCAATATACGGAGTGGGTCTCGGCATCGTTCATCGGCACACCGTTCATCGTGACATTGATGCGGGTCGGGTCGGTACCTCGCACACGAAAAGCCGTAGAGCCTATACCCGTACCCGACTCCGAGGTTACAACTACCGATGGCAGGCGTGACAACAACGTCGGCATATCCTCGCCATAGTTAATCGCTGCAATCTCATCGGACGTAAGCGACGATTGTGCGATGGGTTGATGTTCAGCAGCTCTAATTGCCGTAACTGCCACTGTTTCAATACGATAAACTTTGACCGAATCGGTCACTTCTTGTGCAGACACCTTGTGTACTGCAAAGGTCGAGAGGGTAAGTAGCCCCGCAAAAAGAAAAAACCTTTTCATAACTTTTAATTTAATTAAACAGTTTGAAAAGGGGTATGTAGTGATTATCACTCTCCCGTTCCGGCATTACCCGTTTCGGTTCGATGGGTATAATCTCAGCCTATCAACCTGCCCACTCTGCCGATTCAACGCTATCCACGAATCCTTAAACCCGTATCAACCGAAGAACAGCACAAGCGGTTCAAAAAGATAAGCACCCCTTTATTTCGATGCAAATATAAGCAAACTTTTGCTATATAAAAACTTCTACTCCATTTTCTCCCACGCAAAACTATCATTGTGGCTGAACGGTGTAAATTCGTTCAGTTCGAACACCTCGCCCGTAGGAGATGTGGCACGTACCATTACATCCCGACTGCTCACGGTTACATCCTCCGGCAATGTTCCTGCAAAGAGGTGTTTAATCTTCTTCTGATAGCTCGAAGAGGTGCTGCCTTTCCACGTATAGCCGTTAGCATTCTTAAACGAGCTGTCACCATACACCGCACGCGAGAGAAACCACCAATCTACATCATTTCGCAGATATTTTGTATCGATGACGCAAGAGCTTAAATCCTCCTGATAGTCTGCCGGTTTATCCTGGCGACCATACTCTGCATCAGTATATTTCACCTGCACCATATCGTCAACCTTCTCTCCCTTATAGAACAGCTCTATCTGCCACACTCCATTTACAGGCGAGGAGTCGGTAAGCGTTGTAGAGGTGTATCCGTGGAATACATTTGCATAGACCGTCCTACTGCTCTTACCATAGCCAAATGTCATCTTTGCCTGGTAGCTGTCAGAGCCGAGATACATTCGTATAGCATTGCGAGCCTCCTTTGTAGAGTTCGTGCCAAGTGCTTTATACAAAGTTCTTACGCAATCATTATCCTCGAAGGTGTAGATATAGTAGCCCGCAGGAGTACCATCCGCACAAATTTTAAGCGACCACGTTGTGCCGTGTACCGTTGCGTGGTTAAACTCGCGAACGTTGTTATACTCCGGGAAGTTCCAATTATAGGAGTAGTGACCGTGACCGGAGAATATATAGGCATTCTTGAAGCGTGAGAGCAACGTAAGTGTCTCTTTGTAATATTTGTTGTGTCTTAAATCCGGATTACCATTAAAAAACGGAATATGTACGCAAAGTACGACACACTTATCCTTATCCACCAACTCCAAATCCTTTACAAGCCACGCATATTCATCTGCCGTAAAGCCCATATCGTAGTCGCCAGCACCTATGCCCGCACCCGTGATAGTGTTGTTCATACCCACAATATGCACATCGCCCCTATCAAACGAATATACGCTCGGGCCAAATACCGAGTGGTAGTTGTTCAGGCTCGGATTTGTATCTTTTGCCGAGTTATACCAATCGTGATTACCCGGAACGGTAAACCATCCGACAGCGGTATTCTCATAGTTCATATCCTCACGTACACGCTGCATATGCGAGACGGGCATATTATTTACCACATCGCCCAGCACCATTCCGTAGGCGAAAGGCTTACCATCCGCCATTGTGCCCGACATATAGTTCTCGCTATTTATGGTATGCTTAATATCGGGTGCCGTATAGGTATTGAAGTAGTGGCGAGTCATCTTCTTTTCGCTCGTCTGCGGATCGGCCATAACAACCAAATCCCAACGACGTTGCTTGTCAATCCGCTTCGACAACTTAAAGTCGAAGTTATCGCTGCTTGCAATAATTTTATAGAATAGCGGGTAGCCATCCTCGGCAACAGCAATCTCATACTGTGCAGGTGTTGTATAGAAGATAAAGTTGGCTTTATCATTGATTGGGATGACATACCTTCCATTGTTATTGGTAGTCGTCACGGTATATCCATCCGATACCACTACTCCTGCGACCCCACTACCATTTTGGTCGGTTATTATACCAGAAATATCGGTTTGAGGCTCCAACGACTCTATGTATATGCGAATATCATCGACCAACATTCGGTTGCTCTGCGTAGCCTCCAATGCTCCACCTATCGCCACCGCAGATGTAGATGTCGCACCACGAAGAGTTACGGAGTAATCCTGCCAATCAGCAGTCGTATCGCCTTGCAAAGTGAATGTTGTGCTGTCAATAATATCCGTATAGGTCATATTATAGGTGCTCGATTGTTTTGCATCGGCAAGCAGATTTACCGCCATCGCCTTCTCTACGGGCTCAACGTTCGACTTTGTATAAGCCCCAAAAGGTGCTGCACGAAATTGCACCTTGATAGTCGCCTTTTGACCGTTTGGTATAGCTTTGAGCTGTGGTGTGCAGATAAATGAGCGATTGTTTGCCGTGCCAATCTTGATATAGCCCGCACGAGCACATACAGAGCCACCCGTTGCGCCCTCTTTGCCGCCAATCCAGCTCCAATCGGATATTCCGATTTCGTCGAGTATATATTGCAGAGTCGAGAAGAGTCCCATCTCTATACCTGCGTGGGCAAGTATATATCCCGTATCGGAGAGTGAGATATTACCCTCTATCGGTGCAATCTGTGTCATCGTCCCTCTATCCGAACGAGATATGCCCGCAGCACGAATAGACAAATCGCCACCATAGAGCAACTTTTCAAAATTTTCGAACAATATAAGGTCGCCCGCCTTGCCGTTTGACCTCACGACGCTACTCCGATTAACAAGAGATGCAGTAGTCGAGACTTTTGTCGGAGTGTAGGTCCTCTTGCCGTTGCTCTCGTTATAGACCATTGCGTAGTAATCCGTCTTCGGCTTTAACCCCGTAACAACAAAACGAGGAGGTCGATTTGCAATATCAAACGCCTGGCTGCCATCAATATTTTCGACTCGAACAACTAACGACTCCGGTGTGCACTTCTCGCTTTTGTATAGTGCGATCGTATAGTTGTATTCGATATCTTGTGAGTAGTCATAACCACTATTTGGAATTGCATCGGCTATATATTGGATATTGTTTTTATCCATTGTCCAACCAAAAGCAATAGTGCTATCGGTAGCACGTACCGCAGATATAAAAATCTCATTTTCAACACTTGGCGTTGGAGTAGGCGTAGGTGTCGGAGTGGGGGTCGGTTCCGGCTCCGGTGCTGGTTCGTCAATCTCCGATGCAGGCTCGCAACCAACTGACAGCACTGCCGCCATAAGCAACGAGATGCAAAATTTCTTCACATTACACCACTTGTTAATATT
>JAFVXS010000062.1 GCA_017501025.1 Alistipes sp. | reverse complement strand
CTGCCAAAGACAAGCTCACATACAACAAAATCAAAATCGACAAGAAGATGCACGCAGCGTGGTTGGACAACTACCTCCGTCGTTTCGGTCGTTTGGTAGAGGTTGATAAGGTTAAGAAGGATGAGGCTTTGACCGTTACACTCGACAATGGCGATTTGCGTGTTGAGGATGCATACGTAGGTCTTATCTCGATGACCGACGAGCAGCGCAAGCCTTGGATTGGCAAGAAGGTTGGTTACAAGACCACAATCAACATCAACGAGATGTATGCACAGCCTTCGCAGCGTGCTGCAATCTTGCACGTTAAGGAGAACGAGTTGGAGGGTATCAACCCAGAGTTTAAGTTGGAGATTACCAAGATTCGTCAATTTGCCAACCCTGAAATCAACGAGGAGTTCTTCAAGACCGCATTCCCTAACGGCGAGGTTACTACTGCCGAGCAGTTGGATGCTTATGTCGATGCTCAAATCGACAAAGAGACCGTACGCGAGAGCGACTATCTGTTTGCCGGCACCGTTCGCAACTTTATGTTGGAGAAGGCCGCTTTGCAGATGCCTGTCGAGTTCCTCAAACGTTGGCTCTACACCATCAACGAGGGCAAGTTCTCGATGGAGGATATCGAGAAGGATTTCGACGCATTCTTGAAGATGTACACTTGGAACTACATCCAGCGTCAGATTATTACAGCCGAGAAATTGACCGTATCGGAGGAGGAGGCAAAAGCCGAGGCAAAGGATTTGGCAGCAATGCAGTTTATGCAGTACGGTATGGCAAATACGCCTGACGATATGCTCGAAAACTTCGCAAAGAACATCCTCGAAAACAAAGAGCAGAAACAACACATATACGAAAAACTCTACGAGCAGAAGGTTGTTGAGTGGGTACGCGGCACAGTAAAGGTAACCGAGAAGGCTATCACAGCTGATGCATTTGCAGAGTTGGCTCGCTCTTTGTAAAAAGATATTTTCAATCTACCATTTAAGGCTCTGCGAGTTGGGTTTTGCACCAAACTTGCAGAGTCTTTTCTGACTAAAATTACCAAATTTGTTCCACACAACACAAACCGTTTTGATATGTCTGAATTCGAAAAATTTGCTACCAAACACTATGGTATCGCCTCTACAACGTTGAACGATTATCGCACATCTGCCGCATATATCAATCCGATGATTTTGGAGGAGCGTCAGCTGAATGTCACACAACTCGATGTTTTCAGCCGTCTGATGATGGACCGTGTGCTCTTTCTGGGTGCTCCAATTACGGACGACGTAGCAAATATCATTCAGGCACAACTGCTCTTTTTGGAGTCCGCCGACCCTAACAAAGATATCCAGCTATACATAAATTCACCGGGCGGAAGTGTCTCTGCTGGATTGGGTATATACGACACTATGCAGCTGATAAATTGCGATGTTGCCACAATCTGTACGGGTATGGCTGCATCAATGGGTGCAGTTCTCCTTACAGCAGGTGCAGCGGGCAAACGTGCAGCACTCCCCCACTCACGAGTGATGATTCATCAGCCACTCGGCGGCGTGCAGGGTCAAGCGTCGGATATCGAGATTACGGCACGAGAAATTATGCGTACAAAACGTGAGTTGTACGACATCCTCTCGCACCATTCGGGCAAGAGTTACGAGATGATTGAGCACGATGCTGACCGCGACTATTGGCTATCGGCAGAGGAGGCTCGCGACTACGGTTTGATTGATTCGGTAATGACCAAACGCAAATAATCAGATGAAACAAAAGGGAACGAAATCCACATCAAAAGAGAGGTGTTGCTCGTTCTGCGGCCGTCCGCAGAGCCAAGTCGATATGCTGTTTCAGGGTATGATTCCCGAAGCCTTGTTATGCAACCACTGCGTAGATATGGGCTATGAGTCGCTGCACGGCATAACAACCAAAAGTACAGCAAAGCAGACAAAACAGGCGATGGTCGCAAAGCCTCTGTACAAGCCATCGGAAATCAAAGAGTTTCTCGACCGCTACGTTGTAGGTCAGGATGCTGCAAAACGTTATATTTCGGTAGCGGTTTATAACCACTACAAACGTCTGCAAAACAGTGTAACCAACAGTGAAGAGGGGGTTGAACTCGACAAATCGAATATGATTCTGGTAGGCCCAACGGGTACGGGCAAAACTCTGATTGCACGCACTATTGCACGTCTGCTCGATGTTCCGTTTGCGATTGTCGATGCAACAGCACTTACGCAGGCGGGATATGTAGGCGAAGATGTTGAGGGTATCCTCTCACGCCTCTATCAGGCTGCCGATTACAATAAGGAGCGTACCGAAAAGGGCATCATTTTTATAGACGAAATCGACAAAATCGCCCGCAAAGGCGATAATCCGAGCATAACACGCGACGTATCGGGCGAAGGTGTACAACAAGCCCTACTGAAAATTTTGGAAGGCAGCATAGTCAATGTACCACCGCAGGGAGGTCGTAAACATCCGGAGCAGCAGTTCGTACAGATTGATACCCGCAATATTCTGTTTATGTGCGGAGGAGCATTTGACGGCATAGAACGTCGTATTGCCGAGCGTCTGAATACTCGTGCTATCGGCTACGGACGAATCAACACCGAGAGCATAGACCGCGACAACCTGCTGCGATATGTCTTGCCACAAGATATAAAGAGCTACGGACTTATTCCGGAGTTGGTCGGACGACTACCCGTATTGACACATATGGAGCCTCTGACACGCGAGACTCTGCGAAATATCTTGACCGAGCCAAAAAATGCAATTATACGCCAATATCAGCATCTCTTTGCAATGGATGCAGTAGAGTTGTCGTTTGACGATGAGGTGCTTGATTATATAGTAGATAAAGCACTGCAATTCAAACTCGGAGCACGAGGTTTGCGTTCGATTTGCGAGACTATTATGATGGATGTAATGTTTGATACACCTACCTCAAAAGATAAGAAAGTGGTTATCACACTCGATTACGCCAAGTCAAAAATGGAGCAGTCGGCAATATCCGAAATGCAAAAAGCGGTGTAAAAAGAAACAAACAGTATTGCAAAGGAGAAATTTAATTTATATCTTTGCGTAACATAGGGATTAAACAACGAATAATAACTTATTACAAATATACAATATGGCTACTGATTCTCAACTCGCAAAAGCCGCCAATAATATCCGTATTTTGGCTGCATCGATGGTCGAAAAGGCAAAATCGGGACACCCTGGCGGTGCTATGGGTGGTGCCGACTTTATCAATGTACTCTATGCAGAGTTCCTTCGCTATGACCCGGACGATATGTCGTATCCTTATCGCGACAGATTCTTCCTCGACCCGGGACATATGTCCCCTATGCTCTATGCAACGCTATCGCTTGCAGGTCACTACTCGATGGAAGATTTGATGCAGTTCCGCCAATTGGACAGCGTAACTCCGGGACACCCCGAGGTCGATGTTCTACGTGGAGTTGAGAATACATCGGGTCCTCTCGGTCAGGGACACGCAATGGGTTTGGGTGCTGCTAT
>JAFVXS010000061.1 GCA_017501025.1 Alistipes sp. | reverse complement strand
ACGGTACGGCATCATACTCAACCTCGATGCCGACTGCCGAGTTGTAGATATCGAAATAGACTCCTCCGCTATTACGAGCAGTAGTTGTCATCGGGGTCTGCCCATAGATTCGCATCGTTTCGCAGCCGGCAATAACCATCGCATCACTACCCCGCTTATCGAGCGTATTTGCCACTCGTTCGATGATAGGTTCTTTTGGCAAAAGTCCTTCGCGAAGAAGTGTAGAGAGCGAAGTCTCGGGCATCAACACAAACTGCACCGAGTCGGGAACGCCTCCCAAAAGAGTCATAAGGTTATCCTGCTGCCACGACGAATCGGAGTTGAACTTTTTATAGCAATCCACATTAGGCTGTATTGCCGATATCTTCACACTCGGACGCGACTGATACCTCTCTCCGTCGGGGCTGTTTATGCCATACAGCACAAGCGAGAAGATAAGTGGCAGAGCAAAGACAAAGGTCGTTCCGAGCCACACCCCTTTACGCATTGTGCGAATAGATTGCAGTGCCAAAACATTCAGCAACAGCACCCACAACGAGCCGCCCAACACACCCGTATATTCGTACCACTGCACAGCCCACGTGTCGGCCGTAAAGCCATTTCCAAGTACAAGCCAAGGGAATGAGAGTGCCGGAGCCTCCATATATATATATTCGCCCGCAATCCACGCTGCAACAAACAATACCAAAGCAACACCGTTAGGCACTCGCTTCGATACGATATGATAGAGCATAAATGCCAACAACGACCACCAAGTCGAAAAGATAGTGGCTGCAATAGGACCTATCGGTGTAGCATTCCACACCCACCAAATTGTAGCGATATTCCACACCACAAAGGTCAGGGTTGCATACCCCAACATTTTCAGCGTACTACGCCACGACGCATCCAGATTGGCACTTATCATCAAGAGCGGAACAAGTGCCACAACAAGCGGAAAACCACCCGCTCCAATCCAACCACACGACAACAAAAGTGCCGATACCAATGAGAATGCAAGGCATACTCGCCCCGACAATTTACGTTTCAAATCAATCATAACACGCAAAGGTAATTAAAAAGTATTAAAAACGATAAAATTTTCATATCTTTGTGGCGATTGAACGGATAAAAGTTATGGCAAAGGTTGTTGTAGGACTTTCGGGAGGTGTCGATTCATCGGTAGCTGCATATCTGCTCAAAGAGCAGGGACACGAAGTTATCGGTCTGTTTATGCGTAATTGGCACGATACGACAGGCACATTGGAGGGTGACTGTCCTTGGCACGACGACCAGGTTTTTGCCGAGTTGGTAGCCAAACGATTGGATATCCCGTTTCACTACATAGACCTTTCAGAGCAGTATCGCCAGCGTGTGGTCGATTATATGTTTGCCGAGTACGAACGTGGCAGAACACCAAATCCTGACGTATTGTGCAACCGCGAAATCAAATTCGATGTATTTCTCGAAGAGGCTCTCAAACTTGGAGCCGATGCTGTTGCCACAGGCCACTATTGCCGTCGCGAGGAGCATATAGTGGATGGCAAAACCATCTACTCGCTTTTGGCAGGCAGCGACCCCAACAAAGACCAGAGCTATTTTCTTTGCCAACTTTCGCAAGAGCAATTACGCTATGCTATGTTTCCTATTGGAGATATGCTCAAACCCGACGTGCGCCGCATTGCCGAAGAGCAGAAATTGGCAACTGCCCGACGAAAGGACTCACAAGGAATATGCTTCGTCGGAAAGGTCGATTTACCAACATTCCTACAACAAAAATTGGCAGCCCGCGAAGGTAACATTCACGAGATTTTGGACTCGTGGCCGAAATACGAACTCTATCACGCTGCAAAGACAGTAGAGGAGATGGCTCAACCATATCGCTACACTGTGCGTGACGGTAAAAAAATCGGCACCCACACAGGAGCACATTTCTACACTATCGGGCAACGCAAAGGTCTGGGTCGCCGTGCCCATCATCATTCAAAACGGCATCACCCAATTCGTATCTCTGCTGGACAATATTATGGT
>JAFVXS010000060.1 GCA_017501025.1 Alistipes sp. | reverse complement strand
CCGACTTTTCGATGCAACTCTACTATATTGTGGCAGGTATATATGGCTTGTGCGTATGGCTGTGGTATGGCAAACGCTCCTCGTCCGAAGGTGGAGGACTGCATATAAAACCTATGCCGCGAGGTGTGTGGGCAGTGTCGGTTGCAGTAGCTGCGGTTGCATTTGTGGTGATTTACCTGCTGCTGAAACACTTTACCGACTCTACGGTGCCTGTGTGGGATGCCCTGACAACGGCATTGAGCATTGTGGCGATGTGGCTCTTGTCGCGAAAGTATGTGGAGCAGTGGCTGTGGTGGTTGGTTGTCGATTTGCTGACCGTTGCACTATATGTATATAAAGATATTCCGCTGACGGCATCGCTTTATATGCTCTACTCATTTTTGGCTGTGGTCGGATATAGACGCTGGTTGCAGGTTTGGCGAAAATCTGCGGAGCAGGGTTTGTGACGTGGCACAATGCTTGCGGTGGGAGAGGGTGTAAATCAAAAATGGTATAACGATGAAAAAATTTCTACTCTCTGCCGTCGTAACGGCACTCTTTTTCTGCAACTTTACCGCCTGCTCCCCGACGAGTCAGTGGAGTCGCGAGGAGCGTCAGTCGCTCCGTGAAATGTTGCGTGATTATCGCCGAATGGTCTATCTGAACAACCTTACCGAGGCGGAGTATATGCTCTTCTCGGATAATGTTGCCTCGGCAATCGAAACGGCATATCCGCTCTACACCACCTTTATCGAGATGCCGGCTGTCAATGACACCGTGCAGTATTACGTCGTAACGACTATTGTGGAACAGCTCAATACCGATGCCCGCAATATGCGACACATCTTCCCATATAAGATGTTGGTTGCCGATTCGATTTTGCCGTCGGGACTCGACCGCATACAACAAAATGCGTTCTACAAATGTCTGTCGCAACGTGTTAATCAGACCTATCCGACACTCGAAGATTTTATCTATGCCGTAGCAGCCGACACGACCTCAAATTCAGCCGTGGCAAATCTGCAACGCCAATGTGCATCGGAGTTGTTCGGATGGACAGTTGAGATTGTTGAGGTTGATGTTGTGAACTAATGACTATGCAGTGCGAATGCCGCGACCTATACCGCGACGCATTCGACGAAGATATCTGGCTTGAAGTGGCTTGCCGCAGAGGTTGTACGTTAGTGCAATGACCTCGGTGGCGAGCCATTTTGCATACTCTTTTATATGCAACATCCTCGTTGAGTTGTTCAACTCGGCACGGTAACGCTGACTGCGACCGACATTGAATGCCAAACGGTCGAAGTAGTCGTCTGTAACCTTTTCGGGTGCGATGTGGTGATAAATTGCGGCATTTGGCACATAGTATAAGGTGCAACCTATCGAACGAATACGTCCGAAAAGTTCGCTCTCTTCGCCACCGATTAGACTTGTTCCGCAACGCCCGAGTTGGGTGTTGAACGGCTCGATATGGTCGAATAGTGAGCGACGGAAGGACATATTTCCACCTGCCGGAATACGACTCGATGGGAACGACCGCACACGACTGCCCAAATCTATCGGATTGGCAATCATCTGCTCGGTGTATGGCGACATCCACGCAGGTCGCCCGTTGTCGTATCGGGCAATGACGCCACCTCCTGCTGCCATTGCATCGGCATAAGTGGCAAAAAAGTCGATATATGAGCCTATAAAACTACTCTCCAAAGTCTCGTCATCATCCACAAATGCGACAATTTCGCCTACGGCACTCGACAAACCGCAATTTCGTGCAGCCGATAAGCCCTGATTTGCCTCAAAAAGATAGTTGATATTGAGGTCGGGGTAAAGTTTGCAAAATTTGGCAACCTGCTCCTTCGTATCGTCGGTCGAGCGGTTATCTACAACGATACACTCCCACGCTTTGGGGTCGAATGTCTGTTCGGCAACCGAATGTAGTGTCCGAATCAGACTTTGACTGCGGTTGTATGTGGCAATAATCAGAGATAGTTTCATAATACAAATGTATAAAAAAAGATAAAAATAATTGCATTTTTGACAGAAAGTGACTAATTTTGTCACAAATTCGATATAAATATATGAAGATGGTGGGCAACATAATACAGCGTTGTTTCGGACTTTGTCTTAAATCCGACCCATCTTCAATTACCCCCCCCCTATTGCGTAAGTAATAGAATATCAGTTGGTTATATTTTCTACCCCGCACGTGTGTATATGTGGGGTTTGTCGTTGTGTTTATTATTTTCCACTTTTTAATAATTTAATACTATGAAAGACAGAAAGAATTATGTAGCACCCGAAGCCGAGGTGCACGAAATGGCTGTTGAGCAAGGTTTTATCGAGAGTAAAGAACCTCAATTTACAGGTTTTGGAACAGAATCGGATTGGGAGTAAAAGAGAATTGAAAAATTAACAATTAAACACGTTTTGGAAAGATGAAACAGATTATTTATGCAATAAGTACCCTTGCATTGGTATTTGCAGTGGGTTGTTCGAAGGATGACGTGTCGAACTCTTCATCCGAGTATCAGTTGGTTGTAAATGTAGAGAAGGCATCGTTTGGCGGAGAGAGTCGTGCTGCTCGCAATTCGTGGGAAGATGGCGATGTTGTGTATGTATTCTTTAATGGTGATTATGGCTATGAGAAGTATTTGACTCTTACTTATAACGCAGGCTCTTGGGCTTCTGCGTGGGTTGGAACAACAGCAGAAGAGGTTGCAGCCAAAGAGACCAAAGAGTTGCGTGCCGGTTATATCAATGTTGTGGGCGATGTGTGGTCTCCTGTGCCCGGAATGTTGATGGTCTATGCAAATGGCGATAATGGTGTTTGTTATATGGAGTGCAATAATGGCACATACTCGGTTGTTGAGAATCGAATCATATTGGATATCGTTATGAGAGCTCCGTGTGCACAAGTGACAGTTCGAGGAATCGATGTTAGTGGCAATTGGACACTTTGCTGTGACAAACTGATACAAACAACAGGCTTTTCAATTGTTGAGAGTGGTAGTCTTAGCCCGGCAAATGGTGCAGCCAATGACCCCCTCCAAGGATTTGCAAATGAGGATGGCGTTTCATTCTTTGGAGGCTCGAATGCCTATTCGCCTACCTCTTTGACCTTTACGCTATCGAATGGAACAACGACCTACAAACGTACCTTTACAGATAAGATGCTCTTAAACGGTAGTGCTATCATTATGGATGGTCCGATTGCATCTCCTGCCAAGTGGGAGGTGGTTACAGAGTAGCCATAATATAGGATAGATACTTAAAGTTGCCCCCGCCAAAAACAAATTTGGCGGGGGCAACTTTGTTAGACATTAATGTAAAATAGGTCAGTTTATATACCTTATAGGCAGTTGTCGTGTAACATTCTGTTGAAACTTTTTTACGGTGTCGGATAATATATTGATTCAAATTTACTACATTTGCTCTATCGAATATCAAATAATTGATTTATGAAAAATTTACTTTTACTTCTGTGTCTGTTGTGTGCAACATCTTGTGCCGTAAAAAACAACATTGCAACTGTTCAAGACGATAAAATCAAGATTGAGGGCTCATTGAAAGTCTCCCACTTGTGCGATAAGAAGTGGATTCAACGCTACGAAGAGAAGGATTTGGTGGTCCTTAAAGAGCGAGCATTGACCGAGGATAAGGTGTGCGATGTGATGTTCTTCGGCAGTTCGTCCATCCGCCGCTGGAAGACGTTGCAGCAGGATATGGCACCGCTAAAAGTAGTTAATCGTGGTTACGGTGGTGCTACGTTGCGTGATTTGCACTACAATTACGAGGTCGTTATGGCAGATTATCAGCCAAAATGTTTCGTGATATATTGCGACAACGATATGCGTACAAATCCTAAAATCGATATCTCCGTAGGCGAACTCTTCGATTTGTACCGTCTGCTTTTCGACCGTCTGGCAGCAGACTATCCGAATGTGCCTGTCTATTTTATGGCAATCAAGCATAACCAGCGTCGTGAGGCTCTGCGCGAACGTCATACGGTGTTCAACTCCTTAATGAAGGAGTATGCCGCACGAAGCAGTCAGGTGACTTTTGTCGATACCTGCTCGGTGCTGCATACTGCTGATGGAGAGATTGACCCTACGATGTTTGTTGAGGATAAATTGCACGTCAATGCACAAGGCTATGCACGTTGGACAGCACTGCTTAAACCTATGTTGTTGAAGGAGTTGCAGGGTAAATAGAAAATCAATAAAATTTAGAGATATATGAAGAGATTGTCTTTTTTGGCGATACTTATCGCTTTGGGCTTTGCGGTTGTCGTTGCACAACCACGCCAAACATTGATAAAAGTGGTTGTGACACCCGACCACGCCGATTGGGTTTACAAATGTGGTGAAAAACCTGTATTTAATGTCGAGGTGCTGACGTGTAGCAATGCGGCAGTGGAGAATGCCGAGATTCGATACGAGATTAGCGAAGATTTTCTTCCGCCACTCGAAAAGGAGCAGAAGGTGTTGCCTGACGGTAAGATTGCACTTTCGGGTCACACGATGAAGAAACCGGGCTTTTTGCGTTGCCGTGTCTGGGCAAAGGTAAATGGCAAGAGCTACGAGGAGTGTGCAACAGCAGCATTCGAGCCTGAACGCATCGAGCCAAAGACCATTATGCCGAAGGATTTTGATGAGTTCTGGCAGTCGGCTCTCAAAGCGAATGAGAAGGTGGCAATGTTGCCTCAATTGACCCTTATTCCGGAGCGTTGCACATCGAAGGTTAATGTCTATTCTGCCCGTTTCCAAACACACAAATCAGGCTCGTTTATCTACGGAACGATGTGTGTGCCTGCCAATTTGAAGGAGGGCGAGCGAGTGCCTGCAATTCTGATTGTGCCGGGTGCCGGTTGTCGTTCGCGTAAGGGCTATTTCCGCGAGGCAGAGCGTGGCTTTGTAACCCTCGAAGTCGGTATTCACGGTATTCCTACGGTGCTGAAAGATGAGTCGATATACGAAAATCTGAAACAGGCGTCGTTGTTGGACTATCCGGCAGCACGTGTCGATGATAAGGATAAGTACTTCTACAAGCGAGTTTTTGTCGGTTGTGCAAGAGCTATCGACTTCCTCGCAGGGTTGGACTTTGTCGATGCCGAGCGTATTGGTGTGATGGGCGGCAGTCAGGGTGGTGCGTTGTCGATTACGACCGCAGCTTTGAATCCTCGTGTAAAGTGTGCAGCGGTACTCTATCCCGCAATGTGCGATTTGACAGGTTATCTCCACAATCAGGGTAATTCGTGGCCATACCTCTTCAAGAATAAGGCTTTGGCAACAAAGGAGCGTTTGGAGACGGTGAAGTATTACGATGTTATCAACTTTGCTCGCCATCTGAACGTGCCGATCTTCTTTACGTACGGCTATAACGACCTTGTGGTATGTCCTACATCGATTCAGGGCTGCTACAATGTGGTGACATCGCCAAAGGAGGCTATGGTTGTGCCACAATCGCGTCACTATACATATCCTGAACAGATTGAGGCTCGTTCGGATTGGATGATGGAACAACTTAAAAAATAGATGATAGAATGAAACGCTTTGCTTTAACACTTCTGTTGGGTCTGTTTGCCCTGACAACCTTTGCCGAAAACAGAGTTACCGAACACGTATTTCGCCATAAGGGGGTCGATTATACATACTACCTCTATCTGCCCGAAAATCTTAAAGCCGATGCTCCGTTGGTTATGATTTTCCACGGCTACGGCTCTCGTCGTATTCCGTCGGTGCACTACGGAATGAACGATATTGCCGATAAGCACGGTTTTGCGGTATGCTATCCGAAGGGCCCGAAGGATTTTAAGGGTAAAAACTGTTGGAGCGTGGGCTATTCGTTCCACATCGAGAATGGCTGGTCGCGTGACGATGTCGGATTTACGGAGCGATTGGTTCGCTATCTGCAAAAGAGGTATAAGTTGAGCCGCGAGAATGTCTTTGCTACGGGTCACTCTAACGGTGGAGAGATGTCGTATCTGTTGGCTATGCAGTCAAAGATGTTTGCAGCTGTTGCACCTGTTTCGGGCTTGATGATGGAGTGGATGTATCGCGATTTGACACCAAAACGCATCGTTCCGGTGATGGAGGTACACGGTACGCTCGATAAGACTTCGGCTTGGAATGGCGACCCTACCAATGCGGGCGGTTGGGGCGAGTATATCGCTGTTCCGAGGGCTGTCGGCTATTGGGCAGCACTGAATCGCTGTACGCACGAGGAGACCGAGAAACTGCCTCTGCGTCGCAATCAGGTGGTGGCTCACCGCTATGTCAATGGCACCAATGGCCACGAGGTCTGGCTCTATGAGGTTATCGGTGGCAAACACTCGTGGGCAGAAAAGGATCTGGATACCGCTGCCGAAATCTGGAAATTCTTTTCAAAATATTTGAAATAGGACAAAGCCCTCCATCAGATTACCAATGCTGCCAATACAGAGTAGTTAATGGACATTAAATAAGATGTATAACGCCTTATTGTAAGGTCTGCCTTATATAAAGCTATTTGCTATTTTACTATACATTTACTAAATTTGTAACGAAAATTTATTAAAAACAAATAGTATAAAAACCGATCGGCAGAGCTATAAGCACTCCGATCAAGACATACAAAAGCGCATCGGCGTTTCTCTTACACCCGAAAATTGGACACTTTCGCACGTAATGAAGATAGACGGTCGATGCTTGTGCTGTACGCACGGGCATCCTCTTTTATCTCATTATGTGGGTCGTCCAATACCTCGGGAGTGGATAAAAAGCGTGTCCGTGCTCTCTTTTTATAAGGCTTACAGCACCTCCGATATGGTACACATTGGCAATCTAATAGAAAAAGAATTGCGTAATCAGCAACGTTCGGTCAGTTGGTTTGCTCGCAATCTATATTGCGAACGAACCAATATTTACAATATTTTCAAAAGACAGAGCCTTGATTCTGAACTCTTGTTACGCATTTCGCAGCTACTAAACCATAACTTTTTCCAATACTACTCCGACGATTTGGAGCAAATCCAGCAGGGAAAACGTTAATTTTTTACAACACTTGTGTAATTATTTATTCAACAAGCCATTCACTGCAGACGTATAATTTCCATATAACTTTGCGACGACATAATTTTTTGTTAAACTCTAAAAAATTCAAACTTATGAAACTTTGGAAATTTATTTTGGCTGCACTGTCCTTTTTAATGGTGTGTACTACATTCACAAACTGCTCCAAATCAGATGATAACGGAGGCTCATCTCGCTCAATTGTTGGTACTTGGGTTGCTGCAGCCCCTCAAGAAGTTATCACAATGAGATTTGACTCGGATGGAAGATTTAGTGAGCGTTACCAATCAGATTATGGAGATGATCAAACCAGCAGAGGAGAATATGTATATGACGGATACTCTCTGGAACTCTATTATGCGGATGGCAACGGAGAAACCGATTTCGTTTACGTTGAATGGATAGATAACAATCATATTATTCTTTGGGGAATAGAATTTACCCGTAGATAAAATATCTTGACCCATATAAGCACGACCAACACAGAGTACAGAGATTGGTTAGTTGCATAAAAACAAAGCGGACGCCCAAGATAATACTTGTGGTATCCGCTTTAT
>JAFVXS010000059.1 GCA_017501025.1 Alistipes sp. | reverse complement strand
TCAACAACACAGTTTGTAATCTCCGCATCCTTGGTCATACGACCTACGATACCTCCGGTGTGGTTCATAGACGAGTAGATGTAAGCGCTACGCTCAACCTTACAGTTGTCGATCTTACCACCCTCGAAGTGACCTGCAACACCGGCCGTGAACTGACCCTTCGAAGTCTCTATCGTACCCGTGATGGTACAATTGGTAACATTGGTATTGATAGCATAAGCCACGATACCTGCTGCAACAGCCGAAGCGCCATTGGTTCCCGATGAACTAGTAAACGATGCCGCGCAAGCCGAGAGAACGGTACCATCGAACTTACAGTTGTCGATGGTCGAGTTTGTTGCCTTACCTGCAAAACCACCGGCGTGGAGGTCATTAGAGGTTACGTTCAGAGCGCTCTTCGAGAGAGTCAAATTCTTGATGGTAGCATTCTCAATCGTACCGAACAGACCATTGGGCTGACCTGCTACGGGAGTGATAGTTCCACCAATGATAGAGAAGTTCTTACCATCGAATGTTCCGTTGAACGGAGAGATAGGCGCCAGCGTAAGGCCGGTCATATCGATATTGCCTGTCAATGCATAGTGAGCCGTCTTGAAGTCGGTCGGACCCTCAGCGGTCATCGAGCCATTGCACAATCCCGAAAGTTTCACCAGATCGCTACCCTTCTTGATAAGGTAGGGCGAAGCCTCTGTACCTTGACCCTCGAAAGTCTCAACACCGGCTGTCGATTGCAACTCCGAACGATCCATCAGACGGCAACGAATACCGAATGCCTGGCTCTGCTGTACATAATTTGTATTAATCGAAGGATTACCACCGCTGATGCGAACGCAGTTAAGGTTGTTTGCAGGAGCAGTGCTATATGCAGTCCAAAGATTGTAGTTCGAGCCGATATAGTTGGCGATAGCCGTCTTCCAGTCGCGGAATCCCTGTGCGGGGAGCCAAACGACACCTTCGGTAGTGGGGCACTGATAGTAGTATCCGAGAGCCTTGTTGGTCGGACCGTTGACGGTAGTATACTGCTTACCGCTCATCCATGCCGCAGCACCTGCATTTTCATCCACAACATATCCTGCGGGGCAGGGGTCGTTGTCCGACTTCTGGCTTACAACATCTGCATTCTCCGACATCCATAACTTCTCGCGGTTGTTGAAAGGGTGATAAACCTCCTTACCATACCAAGTAGCGTTGCTACCCGAAGCATCGTAATTCGACTCTCCACCAGCAGCCGAAGAGTAGCCAATGTGATAGAATGCCTTCGGGAAGACGATAGCCTTCTCATAAGGATTTACAGCGGTCGAGAAGGTGAATACCTGATTGTATTTCGCAAATGCGTACTGCAATGCCAAACGTGTGTTGCTGCCGTATGCCTTATCCTCCTTAACGATGGTTGCATCCTTAATACGCGGGAAGGGCGACGGACGGCCATACTGGTAGTAAAGACCCATGGCATCGCTTGCATCCTGTGTCGAAATCTCCTTTGCCTCATCCAGAGTTTTCGGAGTGTAGGTTGCTCCGATATTGCGGTCGAGGAGACCATACTTGGTAGCACCCGAAGCCACAACCAGAGTCTCCGGCTGGTCGGTACACCAGATGTGGTTGAACCAGATGATATTATTATCAGCATCCAAAAGTGCGATGTGGGCATTACCCTCGGCATTGCCACCTCCATACTTGAAGATTACATTGCCACTTGCCGCATCGTAGCACACGTTGTCGATAAGAGTCTCGCTCTCGCTCCACGAAAGGTGAGCGTAAGCCACATTTTCGAGATTGCCGGTACCATTGATTTTGCGAGCGGGGTACGAGTAGTATTTAGCCTCGCCACCCTGCGGAACGATGTAGCAGTTTGCAACACCATTCTTGCTCAAATCGGTCAGGCCGTTAGGTGTAATCTGATCGAGGTCGATAGCTGCAAAGGGAGCAATCATCGAACGATTAACCGTAACAGGCTCCTGCACGGTTGTCGAATAAGAGCCCTTCTCGGTCTGGATACAGATACTCAAATTCTTGTAAGTACGCGGAGGTACAATAAAATAGAAAGAGGTTGCCTCGCTGCTCAACTTAACATCCGAACACTTTGCATAAGCGAAGTTGAAAGTTGTACCGTGGTTGGTGCCGGTGGTAATCTTCGGAGCATTAGCATCGCTGAAATCGATGGTTCCAAGACCCGACAGAGCATCCCATGTGTGCGAATTGTTGCGCAAAGCGATATGCTTAACCGTCTGCGAACCTTTGAGTTTAATCTCGACATAACCACACAAGTTGCGGAATGCAAGATTGCCATTCGCAAGGTGAGCACACATCACGTTCTCCTTATCGCCAAAGACCTGCTTCGAGCCATCAAGCGTAACCTCCGAAGGCAAAGTGTAGTCCAGTGTGTTTGCCGACTTGTTGAACGCCATACCGCTAACATAAGGGTAGATAGCATACTTTGTGTCGGTCGGCACATTGAATGTTGCTTCAGTTCCGTCAACAGCCGTTGCAACACATTCGGTAACAGTTCCATCTGCTGAAATTGCACCGATGGCATCAGCCGCGCTCCAAAGAACCTTGCCACCATTACCGCCATCGGTCAACGTGGTACGCGACTCATCATCAGCAAGAGCCTCACCCTCCAACGATGCGGTAACCTCCATAAATTCAGTTTTGATATTGCCTTCATCCTGACGAATTTCGTCGGTGGTAATA
>JAFVXS010000058.1 GCA_017501025.1 Alistipes sp. | reverse complement strand
TCGATATTGTCGAGCAGACCGTTGCGATCGGCTGTCAATCGTCCGTTCCACTTGCGATGGCGGTGCGTACCGTCACAAAACGGCTGTTTGTGGCTGCCTCCACAGCGACAGAGTGATGTCGGTTCGTCGGTGAGTTCGAAGCGTCGTCCTTCGCCGAAACGATAGCTCTCGCCAATCTCGTTCGGAATGATGAATTGGAGTGCCAAAGGTGGGCGTCCATAGACCAAATAGGGACCATTGTTGAGGACCGTGATGCGATATTTCGGGTCTGCTTGATGCGAGCCGACCTCAATTTTTTGTTTTGCCATATACTAATTGTTATCCGTTTTCGTTATTGTGTAACAATAATTGTTCCTATTTTTCGGAAAACCACCCGAAAATATTGGAAAAATTGCGAAGATTTTGATATATTTGCGACGTATTATGTATTTACGACAAAAACAGTTTGATTATATGAAAAAATTTCAACGTTTAACACTTGTATTGCTCTCGATGATTTTGGCCTGTGCTTGTTCGGATAGCGATGGATACTCCATTCAGTTCGACACAACGGGAATGTACTTTCAGTGGGGAGATGAGCCTCAAAAGTTGAGTTTCGCAGCCAATAATGTGAGTTCTATCGAGGTTAATGAGATTACCGATGGTTGGAAATGCGATGTGCACTTTGCCGAGCGTTGTATCGAGGTTACTCCTCCCGAGGACCCGATTGATGAGGCTTTGCGTGATGCAAAACGTCGTGCAACAATTACACTGACCGTATTCTCGACCAAAGGCGACGGCCGCAAATATACCGTATCGTGCTACATTATTGGCGATAAGGTCGTATATGTAAATCCCAATAAGGAGTATGCAAACTGCTATGTTCTGACCACTCCTGTCTCGGCATACACAATCGATATCGCTTGCAATGGTGGTGGTCGTGAGTTGAGCGGGGTTGTCGATGTTAAAGTTTTGTGGCAGACCGTTCCAAACCACATCGAGCACCTTTCGTACGATGAATCGACAAAGGAGATGAGCTTCTTTATCGACTGCGTTCGTAATAGCGACGAGAGTGCGGATATGGATGGCGATAACTACCGTATCGAGGAGGGTAACGCCCTTGTTGCAGCGGTCGATGCCGAGGATAATGTAGTGTGGAGTTGGCACTTGTGGATTGTCTCGGAGGAGAACAATCCGCTCAACAACTACTCGACCTATTCGAATGGAGCTGTTGTGATGAATCAAAATCTCGGCTCGTTCGGAAATAGCAACGGAGCTACGGATGACAACTATAAAATCCGCGATAGTTACGGACTCTACTATCAGTGGGGTCGTAAAGACCCATTCCCACGCCCATTCTACTACGACTGTTCGTATGGCGAGGATGAGAAACTCTATACCGATTCGGGTAGCATCACCTACGTAAAAGTTGCAGACTCTACCGAGGATGTCGGTACAGTTGAGTACGCTATTGCCCACCCTACAACGTTTATTACTTGCACAACGGCAGTAGGCGAAGAGGGTGACGGTATTGGCGATTGGCACGCAACGCACAACTCGCAGCTTTGGAACGATACAGCCAAGAGCGAGTACGACCCAAGTCCTTATGGTTGGAGAGTGGCTCGTGCATCGGATTTGGAGGTCTTGACACTCTCGGCAGCCGAGGATGCAACCGAAATCGAGGAGGCTCGCAAGCGTTGGGGCTGGCTCTTGAATGATGGCAGCGAGCAGCACTTCTATTTGGCTGGCGGAATGAGAAGCTATTACGACAGCATCATCTACAATATGAACTATGCGGATGAGGATGTATATCCTTCGCAACCAAAACCGTGGGAGGGACACTATTGGACCTCGACCGCGTTGAGTGGCGACAAGTCGAGCAGTATCTACTTCGATTTGACCTCGGTGCGTTCCGGTTTGATAAACAAATTCCACAACGGCTATCCCGAAATGCGTGCAAATGCAATGCAGGTACGTTGTGTAAAGATGCAATAATCATCGTAAAAAGGAGGGCTGGTTATGATTTTGAAATTGCGAATGTTGAGCGACGAAAACGATAATTTTGTTCGCGATTTTGAGGTGTCGCACGAAATGACGCTTCTGCAACTCAACGATTTTATATTGGAGTCTATCGGCTACGAGGAGTGTATGACCTCGTTCTTTACGGCAGATGACCATTGGAATCGCCTTCGTGAGTTTACGTTGATGGATATGGGTACGGATGGTGGCGAGGATGAGCCTATGGCTATGGAGAGTGTGTCGCTGGCCGAGTTGGTTGTAGCCGACTACAATCGACTGATTTTCCAATTTGATATGCTTGCCGACAGAGCCTTCTATATCGAGGTTGTCAATGGCTCGGAGCCTAATGAGGAGTTTACCTATCCACGTGTTGCATTCGAAAATGCGACGGTGCCTGACCAATACGACCCCGACAAGGTGTCGAGTGATGACGGCTCGATTTTCGAGGAGATGATGGGCGATTTCGGAAGTTTCGATGAGGACGCCGACTACGATGACGAGTACTAAACGGAGGTTAATTGTCATAGTAGGTGCCACCGCATCGGGCAAGAGCGACCTTGCTGTTCGATTGGCACGCCACTACTCTGCACCGATAATCTCGACAGATTCACGACAAATTTTCAGAGGAATACCTATTGGTACAGCCCAGCCTACTGCCGAACAGTTGGCTGCGGTTGAGCACCACTTTATCGCCGAACGAGGTGTCGATGAGCCGTATAGTTGCGGTGAGTACGAGCGTGAGGCGATAGAGCGACTGAACAAGCTGTTTGCGAAGTGCGATACGGTGATTGCCGTAGGTGGGTCGGGACTCTATATTCAGGCTCTATGTGAGGGTATCGATGACCTTCCCGAAATCGACGAGACGTTGCGGGCTACGCTGAACCGCCGTCTGGCAGAGAAGGGATTGGAGTCATTGGTCGAGGAGCTGCAACGCCTCGATAAAGAGTATTATGAGGAGGTCGATAGGTCGAATCCGCAACGCATATTGCGAGCATTGGAGGTCTGCATATCGAGCGGTCGCCCATATAGTGAACAACGCGTAGGCAGTCGCAAGCAGCGGGATTTTCAAATCGTAAAGGTCGGTATTGCGATGGAGCGTGAACAGTTGTACGACCGCATCAATCGTCGTGTCGATGCGATGTTTGATGAGGGTTTGGTCGAGGAGGCTCGTGCGATGTATCCGCAACGCGATTGCAATGCGCTTCATACGGTGGGCTTTTCGGAGCTGTTCGACCACTTTGCGGGACTTATTACGTTGGAGGAGGCTCGTGAGTTGATTAAACGCAATACACGACGCTATGCAAAACGTCAAATGACGTGGTTTCGACGCGATGCCGAGATAGGGTGGTTTGAGGCTGCGGAGTTCGACAAAATTGTGGAATATATAGAGTCGCAATTTGGATAATTAGATATAAAGTATTATTTTTGCATCGCTTTCACAGCAAATGCGTGTTGCTCGGATGGTGGAATTGGTAGACACGCCGGACTTAAAATCCTGTGGGCAGTAATGCCCGTGCGGGTTCAATTCCCGCTCCGAGTACTACATCTTTTTAAAGCAAATCAAATGAAAAATGTGAGTCTAAACCGCAAGGTCGAGGTGCGTGAAACCTACGACGTCATCGTTGTTGGTGCAGGCCCTGCGGGTATCTGTGCTGCTGTGGCGGCAGCACGACAGGGACGACGTGTTGCCATCGTAGAACGCTATGGAGTGGTCGGTGGCAATCTTACGGCGGGCTATGTTGGTCCGATTCTCGGAATGGTCGGCAAGGGTACGATGCGTGATGAGATTGTAAGGTTGTTGGGTGTTCCTGCGAATGATATGATTGGCGAGACAGGTTGTGCCCACGACTTCGAGTTGGCAAAGTGCCGCTTGGCAGAGTTGCTCGACGATGCCGGCGTAACGGTCTATCTGCAAACCACGTTGTGCGATGTGGTAATGGAGGCGACGACGATACGAGGAGTTGTTGTCTCGTCGAATGACGGAATGTTTGCTCTTGCTGCGACCATTACGGTCGATTGCACGGGCGATGGTTTGGTTGCCTATTTGGCAGGTGCTCCAACAGCGAAGGGACGTGACGATGGTTTGATGCAGCCTGTGACTTTGGAGTTTACCATCGATAATGTCGATGAAGAGCGAGGCATTATCTGCATTGGCGATGTCGATAATGTGGAGATGAATGGCGAGCGTTTTCTCGATTTCTGCAAGCGTTGTGCTTCGGATGGGCGGTTGCCGTCCAATTTGGCAGCGGTACGTCTGCACCCTACCGTACGCAAGGGCGAGCGACAGGTTAATACGACACAGATGAATGGTGTTGATATGACCCAGCCGTCACAGATTTTCAAAGCCGACCTTGCTCTGCGTCGTCAGATGCAGTTGCTGATGGGATTTTTCCACGAGAATCTTCCGGGCTATGAGCAGTGCCGTTGCAAATCGAGTGGTACGACTACGGGTGTTCGCGAAACTCGTCGTGTGATTGGCGACTATGTGGTGACGGCAGAAGAGTTGGCTGTCGGCAAACGTTTCGACGATGTGATAGTGCATCGTGCCGAGTTTGTAGTCGATATTCACAACCCTGTGGGGGCTGGTCAGGCAGAGGAGCATATCCAATATTGTGAGCCATACGATTTGCCTTATCGCTGTTTTACGCCACAAGGTGTCGAGAACTTATATACGGCAGGTCGTTGTATATCGGGTACGCATCGTGCCCACGCATCGTATCGCGTGATGTCGATATGTATGGCTATGGGCGAGGCGGTAGGTATTGCGGCTGCAATGTGCTGCGAGGGTGGATGCACACCTCGCCAACTCGATGTACGGGCTCTGCAACAGCGAATGACGGAGCAGGGTATCGAACTCTTTGATTAGACCTCCTGCATATATAGAACAAAAAAGGTTGCCACAGCGAATGTTGGCAACCTTTTTTTGCATTGAGTGACGAGCTACTTGGCATACTCGAAATCTACGCCCTGTTCTAACGATGGCGTCATTATCGAATTTACCACAACGTAGTTGCCATTGTTCTGCTTTGCGGTAACGAAGAGCAATACCTGACAGTTGTTTGCCACCCAACCCTCGTCAATAGCGATATCGAAGAGATGCTCGACGGTGTCGCCCTTGATAATGGTACCGAGGTCGTAGCCCGTATAGTTACGTCCCGATTGTATAGAGTTGATGGAACGCACTACACCTCTGTGGTAGTTGAGGTTGTAGCCGAGTTCGGTCGCCGTACTAGGGTTGTAATTGGTCTGTATGCCATATACATCGTTCTCCAAAACCCACGCACCAACTCTGTACTCGCCATTTTCGGCAACCTTGATTGCTGTACGTACCAACAATGTTTTGCCGTCGAATGATGTGCGGGCAGCAATTGCAGCCTTGCAAGGGTTTGCCTTACCGCTGTCGATAAGACCCTTGATGTTTGCGAGGTCTTGTGCATAGCCGTAGCTGCCATTGATTGAGGCGTTGAGGTTGCAAAGCACCACTGGGAATGACGATATGTTGTAATCGCTTGACATCTTTTCAGATTCGGTATTTGCAATATTGTCGGATGAGTGAATAGCAGCAAACGTAAAATGCTTGCCATACTCGCTATCCTCTGCCAAAGTCTCGAAAGCACACAAAAGTTGTGGACAGACACCGCAGGTCAGACTCGTAAATTGTGCAAACATTGCTCGATAGTTGAATGTCGTCGATGCAGGGTTGCTGTCGATAGGTCGCGATGGTATAGGGAATGTAACGGTTGTCACTTTCAATACCGTGTTAATTGTGCTCGATGTCTTGTACGAGAACCAGAAGCGTTTTATGTCGGAGACATTCGAGGTGTAGCACAACAACCCATACTCCGCATCGGTGTCGAGCGTGATGCTCTGGTTTTGACCCGAATCATCGACCGTATAGACCTTAACCTTTGCCAACTCTTCGCCTGTGAGTACACTGCCGTTATAGCGGATGATAAATATCGCCTCGCCCTTGCCTGTCTCTATGACATTTGTCGTTACGCGAGCAGTCAGACCCTTCTCGTCCAACGTGTCGAGGTTGATTTTTGCCACAACGTTGATGATAATGATTTCGGACTTGTGCGTGACACCCTCTGCGTCGGTATATGTTACATAGAATTGATACTCGCCGGCAACAAGCGATGAGAATGTCAGATTATCCCACTCCACAGGCTGGTCGGTTGTTGCATCGTAGATTGTCAGCTCTTCTGCCGCAATCGGTTGGTTGTTGAATGTAGCAACGAGTGTGGAGTAGTCTTTACCATCGGCAGCAATGGATGTTGCTGTAACGCCGACAACAAAGCCCTTCTCGATAGCACCGTCAAAATCCACACCGTCGCCCTTCAAACACGAAGTAAACGAAAGGAGTGCGGCAACGATAACGTATAATATTTTAATAAGTCTATTCATATCTCGCATTGTTTTAGAACGACGAAGTAATCATAAGGTTTACACCCGTATATTCAGGCGAGAATCGGCATACGCCACCCGAACAGATGTAGCCTGCACGGTTGCGGCCAAAACTCAATTGGAAGCGGGTGCGACGGAGCGTATAAGAGGCACCTACCGAGTAGTAGTTCTTCTTTGTGGTGTCGATATTGTACATATCGCTGACGTAGAAACTCCAATGCGGTGCGAGGTTGAACTCTACCAAACCTGCTACCCAATCGCCCTCATATTCATCCGAGAGCAGATATTGAGCCTCGACACGCAACGACTTTTTGCGGTCGAATTTGTACTGCACATCTGCCACAAAGATATTCGAGACGTAGGTACGGTGGTACGCACCGTGATATGGATTCCACTCTTGGAACGAGAAGAGGAATGTCGTCTTCAAACGGCGATTCCACTGACGCTCGATATCGAAGTTGAGGTCCTGCCACAGACGCTCACGCTCGCCCGATACACTCTGGTTTTTGTGGAGCGTAAAGTAGGTCGAGTAGTTTATGTGGAAGTTCCAATAGCGGTGGCGGTCCGAAGGGTTACGCAACGAGTAGTATATATCGCCCTGTGCACCAATCTCGCCCTCGACATTTACCTGGTAAGGGTTCAGATTGGCGAGCATATAGGTATATTGACGAGTCAAAGCGGGCAGATAGTTGAGCGTATTGCCTGTGCTTTGGTTCTTGAAGGTCAGCAATGTACCCATATTGTCGAGCATACGGGCTGTACCTGTAATGCTCAACGTCTTGTAGCTGAACATAACCTCTGCCAAAGCAGCCTTGCCGCAACGTGCCTGCTCCATCGATATCAGCGATAAGTCCTTATCCTTGTGGACATACTCGCCACGCAACGAGAAACCTTTGTAGCCGAAGTTCAAACGTGCAGAGTACATATTCATACTGCGAGAGGTCAAACCTTTGGCTGCGAGGTCCACATTTGGCACGAGGTGCGAAGCGTTACGATTTACGTAACTACCCTCAATGGTGAGCATTGTGTTTTTCAAACGGAAGATATCGCCCAAAGAGATAGATACATCGGCACCACCTACCCAGGTATCGTCGAGATACTCCGCATAGAATCGTGAGCCGCTGCATTGGCTACGCATAGCATAGAGTCGAGGACGACCATATACACCTCGTACCGAGAAGTATTGGTTGTAGCGTACCTCGATGCGACCACCCTCCAACGCATTGTTAAAGCCGAGCTGGCGATCTTCGTACGTACGCATAATAAGTCCGTTACCCCATTGATCATAGACATCGCCTGCCAAGACTGTGAAGTATTTATCGTTCCACTGAATATACTTTGAGCCGAGACAGAACTGTGCATCGTTGTTTGGAGTGGCTATCTCATAGCCTTGCAGAGCCGGCAGAAATGCCTCGCCTTGCAGGCCTACCGAAAAACGCTTGTATGTGTAATCGACCTTTACGTATGTGTTCGAGCCGAAGTGACCCTCCGGAGCAGGGGTGTTCAGACCACTATCGTTGATATAGACGATGTTGTTGGTCTCTATGCTGCCCGAAATCTGACCTTTGCCCACATTGATTTGTGCCGATAGGCTCGACGTAACAAATGCAACGAGCAGAAGAAGTAGTGATATATGCTTCATAACGGGCTATTTTTTAGAGATTTCGACAACCTTGTCGATAAGTAACTGCTCGCTACCCGGTGTATAACCCGAATGGGAGAGAACTATCTTGCCACTCTTATCGACCACGAAGCTATGAGGTGTAAGCGAAACATTCATAGCACGTTTGAGCGATTGGTTCGAGTCATAGATACAGGTGAACTCCCAACCGAGCGAAGCGGCTTTTGCCTTTGCGGTTGCCTTCAATCGAGCATCATCAACCGATACGGCAACAACCTCGAATGTAGCCTCCTTTTGCCAATCTTCAATTTGGTCGTTGATGGCGTTTAACTCCTGAATACAAGGCTTGCAGGCAATCGACCAATAACAGATAATCAGCGGTTTTTTGCCTACCAAGTCGCGTACCGATACTATTTCGCCCTCTTGCGTTTCGACTTGTATATCGGGCAGTGTCTGTGCCGATAAACCTGCAACAGCAAAGAGCGAAAGGATCAGCATCAAAAAAAATCTCTTCATTTTGTCTGTCGTGTTATAATTGACAGAAACTCCCCCGCAGGAGAGTTTCTGCCATAAAGTTATCTAAAATTAACGAATCGATTTAACATCTTCGCCGTGAATATGCTTGATGTAGTTCTTCACATTCTGCTGGAATATCTCGGAGTTGATTGGGCGGAACGTACGAGGCGTAGGTTTCACAATCTTTGCCGAAGTGTTGAATGCTGTACGGCTTGTCCAACGAGCCCTCTTCTGTACGATAGGCTTGCCGGTAGCGAATGTGCTGCACTCAACCTTTGAGTTCGTAGCAACCTTTGCCGCAGCAGGAGCCGCAGAGGACTTACGAGTCATTACGATATCCGAAACTATTCTCAACGGAACTTGTACCTGTCCCTGCGATTCAAAGAAACGACAGAGGGTGAGGTAGTACGATTTACCGTCGGTGTGAACATACGGTTTGATTGTAATGGTGTTCTTGTCGTCCGAAATCTCAACAGGACAGAAACCGGTCTGCACCTTGCTGTATTCATCTCGTACATAAGGGAGATAACCATCTTGGCCGACAGGCATCAATTGATATACGTAATAGAGCCATTGTGCCGCAGGTGCGAAATAGTTTACATTGAAAGGAACAGCAACGCTTGTACCACCCTCTTGTACCTGGAAATACCACTTTGGACCAAAGTCATAGATTGGCGATTCGTAGTTGTAGCCCGAATAGTCTGGACTGATAAACAACTCGTATGGATTGCTGAATGCTGCATAACTTACACCTCCGTAGCTGCTTGTCTCGAAGTCGAATCCCTGACAGAGGATGCGATTTTGAGCACGAGTATTCTCGTTAAACTCATCGATAGCGGTACAGAATTGTGAATAGATTGCATCAACCTCATCCTTATCCATACCCTGACGGCTGTAAATCATATAAACCTCCTCCGGAAGAGTTGTCTCATACGAAATATCGCCAATTGTAACATCCGAAGAGTGCTCGCGGGTAAATGGAGTGAGAACGTTGTTCACGTACTCCTGTCCGGTTACGGTTGCAGAGAGTGTCCAATCACCCTTCAAATCCTCGTAGAGGGTCGAAGCGATAGGTGTTGCAGCAGGCTCTTTGTCGGTGCGAGACTGTGCCAAAACAACCTCCGAAGGTGTGCCTTCTTTGTTGAACACAACAAAACCGCAAATGTTGTTTGCATCGGCACGCGACGAGAACTCGATAGTCAAACCCTCGGCAGAGTTAATCTGATTAAGCTCGGTCTTGTCGGTCGAACCCTTTTCAGGGATATAGCCACCATACTGCTGCAACATCATTAACAGAGCCTCTTGCTCGGTGTAGCCGGCCTTGGTGTATTGATTTTGCATAGCCATCCACTCACGCTCGTAGTTTGCAATGTAGCGAACCTCTTCTGCATCGCCATTTACTGCACGGAGGTTAAACCAAACCGAAGAGTCGGAACTCTTACCTGTTTCAGGGTTTGGAACAGCGGTTATCTGTGCAACCGGTGCAGGAAGTTTTGGCTGTGGCAACTGGAATTTTCTCTCGTAGAATGAACGCTTCGAACCATCCTCGTTGAGAGACGAAACCATCAGAATATAGTTTACGTCACGCTCCAAATAGTAGTTTTTCTCTGCAATCAGCGGCGTGCTCTCGAACAAAGAGATGGCACCTATGTTCATAAATGCATTATATGAAGTGTTGTACCACGGGAGCAACGATTTATCGTTGTTGAGAGCCGGCATTAAGTAGTCTTTGAATGTTGGCTCGTCAAGAACAGAGACACAGCAGTATGCCATACCCTCCTTGAATGTTACGTCGATACTGCCGGTACCCTTTGGCGTAAGGTTGATGTCAATATCTGGTATAACGCCCAACTCTCCCGGCTCTTTAACGGTAAATGGAACACGTTTGTGGTAACCGGTCCAATATTTAGACTGATCAACTTTGCCATTGTATTTGTAGTAGTCATTCAAATAGGACTCCATATTGAAACACCAGTCATAATAACCGGGTCCCTAGCCTGCACGCCAATCCGACTCGATAGGATTGTATTGGAACTCTCCAAGCATAAGGATAGTAGGCTGGCCTGGTGAGAGCGGATAGTAGCGAGCAACCAAATCATCCTCACCGCTAGCGAACTCTGCCGGTGGGGTAAACCAGTTATTCTCCTCGTTGAATGTGAGAGTTGCTTCGTCTGTAAAATATTGTCCATAGACCTTGTCGTGCATATTCAAACGCTCGGCATCGGTCATCTGACCCTCCTCCATATTGAGGGTTACAATGTCAAAAATATTCCATTTAACAACGTTGCCCTCTTTGATAGCACCCTCTGGAAGCTGGATGTTTACAGAGACTGATTGGTAATCGACATTGAAGAATGTGACCTCTCCATTAAATTTGCCGGTGGTAATCTCAACAGGAATAACATCTTTGTAGAACTCTTCGTTGGATTGAATACCGACGAATTTTACGATATAGCTGCTCTCCGGCATCAACTTCGATACGGTAACAAGAGTCTTACCGTCCTCGTCGCAAGTGCCTGTAATACCTGTCGCAAGAACAACATCAGGCAAAACTTCGATAGCGTCATCTTTTGCCTGAACAACGTATGCATACGATAAGATGTTCTCGGTCGATAGCTCAAAAGTTGCATCCGATGGGTTTACTACCTTCTGGGCAACACTCATCGAGTAGGTAAGTTCTGGTTGAGGATTCTCCGGTTCTGGATTAGGAGTCGGAGTCGGATCCTCCTTGTCGGTACCCGAATCGGTACAAGCAGCCATCATTGCAAAGGTTGCGATGATACCTGTAATGGATAGAAATTTAAGTAATTTTTTCATAAAAATTTAATATAATGA
>JAFVXS010000057.1 GCA_017501025.1 Alistipes sp. | reverse complement strand
CAATATGACGGCATACAGACATCGATTGAGCGAACAGTGGGAGGAGTTGCCACCGATGTTTGCTTCGTCGAGCGAAAAACGCACGGGTCGCGATGAGATTCTGGCATTTGTCGATAAAATATTGAAATCTTCCGATGCAACGGAGAAAGAAGTGTTATAAAACGACGTATTTTTGACACATTAAATTAATTTTAACATAACCCAATTATGGCTATCCACAAAATTAAATTCTTTACAGGTCGCAATTCACGCTATCTCGCCGAGAAGATAGTAGCGGCCTATGGTACAACACTTGGCGATTGTGACTGCTTGGAGTTTAGCGATGGCGAGTTCCAGCCTCGTTACAATGAGTCTATTCGTGGTTGTACGGTATTTATCATTCAATCTACCTTTCCAAAGTCGGACAACCTTATGGAGTTGCTGATGATGATTGACGCAGCACGTCGTGCATCGGCATACAAGGTTATTGCAGTTATTCCATACTTTGGCTGGGCTCGTCAGGATCGTAAGGATCGTCCTCGTGTTCCGATTACATCGAAACTCGTTGCCAATATGTTGGTTGCGGCGGGTGTTGATCGTGTTATGACGATGGATTTGCACGCTGATCAGATTCAGGGATTTTTCGATGTTCCTGTTGATGCTCTGTTTGCCAGCGGAATGTTTGTTCCATACATCCAGAAGCTGAATATCGATAATCTCTCGATTGCTGCTCCCGATATGGGTGGTGCAAAGCGTGCAGGTACCTATGCAAAACTGCTTGGAACGCCTATCATTATCTCGCACAAGGAGCGAGCAAAGGCAAATGTTGTTGGCTCGATGACCGCTATTGGCGATGTTGAGGGTCGTAACGTGCTGATTGTCGATGATATGATTGATACGGCAGGTACAATCTGTATGGCAGCCAATATGTTGATGGAGCGTGGTGCAAAGAGCGTTCGTGCAGCCATCACACACCCTGTTTTGTCGGGTTCGGCATACGAGCGTATCAACGAGAGTGCTTTGGAGGAGGTTATCGTATCCGACACCATTCCGTTGAATCCTGAAAAAGATCTGCATAAGTTTACGGTTTTGTCGTGTGCCGATATCTTCGCCGAAGTCATCGAGCGCGTGCATAACTATAAGGAGATATCTTCGATTTTCTTCAAATAGGAGATTTTGGATAGTGTTATATAATACTCGCTGCCTATCGCCAATAAGGTCGGTAGGCAGCGAGTTGTACAAAAATTAAAAGGATGCTTCGATTGTTGTTCTATCCGATAATTTTGTTGGCTATCGCTTTGGCGGTTGCGGTGGTTGTTCCGGCTGCGGGTTGGGCTATATCGCATTGGATGACCTATCAGTGGTTTTTGATAGGTGCAGGTGGCTATTTTCTGTTGCGTATTCTGCGTATCTTTACACGCAATGAGAGCTGGTTGCAGACCTTCTCGCACGAGTTGTCGCATACAGTTGTGGGTATGATGTTTCTACGTCGCATCCACTCGTTTTCGGCTACAACGGGCGAGGGCGAAATTACCCATAGCGGACGAATACGTTTCGGGCAAATTTTTATCTCGTTGGCACCGTATTGTTTGCCAATCTTTACCTATGCACTGCTATTTTTGCGGTTGTTGGGTGCAACGAAGTCGCTTTATATCTTTGATATAATGATTGGCGTCACGTTTGCCTTTCATCTGTTGTGCTTTTGGCGACAAACGGGAAATCATCAAACCGATATTCGTTCAGTCGGGTATCTACGCTCGTATCTCTTTCTTATTTGGGCTTGGTTGTTCAATGCAACGATAATACTTTTAAGTATCCGTATGGGAGTTCTCGATGCTTTCAAATCGGTTGCGTTGGATTCGTGGCAGTTACTTCAAGAGTGGGCGGATGTTCTTGTCGATTGGATTACGGAGCTATATACACTGTTGAAGGGATTGATATCCAAATAGAGATTATACCTATTTATATAAAAAGAGGGTTGCACCGATTGGAGCAACCCTCTACCATTCGTGGAATGGTGCTATTTAACTGCATTTACAATTGCCTCAAATGCTTTCGGCTCGTTCATTGCGAGGTCAGCCATAACCTTACGGTTGAGGGCGATACCTTTTGCGTTTAATTTACCAATGAATACCGAATAAGTCATTCCATAAGCACGGACTGCCGCATTGATACGGGTAATCCACAACGAGCGGAATGTACGCTTTTTGAGTCGGCGGTGTGCATAAGCATACTGCAAACCCTTCTCGACGGTGTTTTTCGCTACCGTCCAAACGTTTCCCCTTGAACCAAAGTTACCTTTGGCAAGTTTCAAAACCTTTTTTCTACGTGCGCGAGACGCAACAGCATTGACTGAACGTGGCATAAATTAAAAGTTTTTGATGAAGTTAATAGCGGTACGCTTCTCTCGTACTCTTTAGGGCTATTTCACTTCGGTTAATAAAATAAATTTAATTGGTGACGTCGCAGGTTAAATGGCAACTTGACTATTTAACCAGCAAAGTCTTGATTTTTGCCTCATCGGCAGCCGAAACGATACCCGAATAGCAGAGGTTACGCTTCTGTTTTTTAGTCTTTTTGGTCAGGATGTGACTGTGATAAGCGTGCTTACGCTTAATCTTACCTGTGCCGGTGAAAGTAAAACGCTTCTTTGCAGCGGCATTAGTTTTCATTTTTGGCATAGTTGTAAAATATTTTTAGTTAAACATAGCCCGCAAAGGTAACTCTTTTTTTTTTAATTGATAAAACTTTGCAGTAAAAAAGTTTTTTATTACCTTTGTCAAAAGTATTTATAAATCTCAATGTATATGAAAATCAAAAACTTAACCCGAACAGCATTGTGCGTTGCTGTTCCGACAGCTGCGGCTCTACCGACGCTTACGTCGTGTCAGCAGGCGGTCGAGGCAGAGAAACCGAACGTGATTTTTATCTTGATGGATGATGCCGGTTATGGCGATTTTAGTTGCTACGGTCAAACTCGAACAGAAACGCCCAATATCGACGCACTTGCCCAGAGTGGTGTGTTGTTTACCGATATCTACTCGAACTGTCCCGTATCGGCACCTTCGCGTGGGTGTTTGATGACGGGCCTGCATATGGGTCACGCACAAGTTCGCGACAACGTCGAGGATCACTCCAACCCCGTGACCTGGGACTTTATCAATATCGATAATCATCCCGAAGCGGAGGGGCAGATGGGTCTTGTGGATGGTACTCCTACACTCGGTACGGTTATGCAGTCGGCAGGCTATGCTACGGGTATGGTAGGTAAGTGGGGACTTGGTAGCCCTGTTGGTGGCTCTGCACCTTGGGATAGAGGCTTTGATTTCTACTATGGTTGCGTATGTCAGCGTCTGGCCCACAACTACTATCCGCTCTATTTGTGGAAGAATGGAGAGAAGGTCTATATCAACGACCGTGATAAGGTTACCATTCCGGGAACGAAACTCGATAAGGGTGCCGACCCACGCGATATTCGCAGTTACGACAAGTACAGCAAGGATAAGGTATTCTCGCCGGATGCAATGTACGAAAATGTAATCGAGTTTGTGGATACAAACAAGGATAAGCCATTCTTCCTGATGTGGACAACTCCGTTCCCACACTCGCCACTTATGGCTCCACAGGAGTGGGTTGATAAGTATGTGGCAAAGTATGGCGATGAGGAGCCTCTGTCGGACGAAAAGTGCAATCCGGGCAAGTGGCCTCACAACTACTATCCTTGCCGCTATCCTCGTGCAACATATTCGGCAATGATTTCATACTTTGACTATCAGGTTGGCCAGCTTGTTGCACACCTCAAAGAGCTGGGAATCTACGACAATACCATCATTATCATCACTTCCGATAACGGTCCTGCAAACAACAACTCGTCGCCTACGGTATGGATGGATAGTGCGGCTCCTTATCGTTGTGGCAAGGGCTGGGGTAAGCGTACATTGCACGAGGGCGGTATCCGTATGCCGTTTATCGCTTCGTGGCCTGCAAAGATGAAGGAGGGTAAGGTTAGTAACCATATTGGCTATTTTGCCGATATTATGCCGACACTCTGCGAATTGACCGGCGTAGAGACTCCGCAGACCGATGGTATCTCGTTGCTCCCTACGTTGTTGGGTAAAGAGCAGCCACAACACGAGTATCTCTACTGGGAGTTCACCGATTTCGGTGGTCAGGTAGCGGTGCGTTGGGGCAATTGGAAGGGTCTTATCGAGAATATCCATTCGGGTAATCGCACGATGAAACTCTTTGATATAAGCACTCCTGGCAAGGATATCGAGGCAGACGATAAGGATGTGGCAGCACAACATCCGGAGATTGTGGAACGTATGTGGCGATATATCAAAGAGTCGCATACCACTCCGATTTTGCCTCGATTCGAAATGGAGATATTTAACGAGTAGTTCGCATTGTGAAACGCACTGTCGAATTTACATACGAAGATTTGGTACGCCGAAATGAACGACGGGGCTTTACATCGATGGTAAAGCCCGTCGGTTCGTTGTGTAATATGCGGTGCAAATATTGCTACTATCTCGATAAGGCGGCACTCTATGGCGGTATCGAGCCGACTATGAGTGACGAGTTGCTACGACAATATATCCGTAGCAATATCGAGGGTAATAACTCTCCCGTTATATCGTTTGCTTGGCACGGTGGAGAGCCACTTTTGGCAGGCAAAGACTTTTTTCGTCGGGCGGTGGCTCTGCAACGGGAGTATGGCGACGGCCGTCAAATCGAAAACTCGATACAGACCAACGGACTGCTTGTCGATGATGAGTGGTGCGATATCTTTCGCGAAAACAACTTTCTGGTTGGTGTTTCGATAGATGGCCCGCAACATATCCACGATGCACATCGTCTGGATGCGGGCGGACGACCAACCTTCGACAGAGTTCTGCGTACGATAGAGCGGATGTGGCGAAATAAGGTCGAGTATAACACGCTGACTACGGTCAATATCCATAGCGAGGGTTGTGGTCGTGAGGTCTATCGATTTTTGCGTCAAATCAGTGTGTTTATGCAGTTTCTGCCTGTTGCCGAACTGATTGACGACGGTGTTATTCAGTCGCCTGATACGACGGATGCACAACTTGCTCCGTGGTCTGTCTCGGCAGAGGGCTTTGGACAATTTATGTGTGATGTATTCGATGAGTGGGTAGTTGCCGATGTGGGCAACAGATATGTGCAACTCTTCGATGCAACTTTGGCTCTGAAAGTCGGTGTGCAGCCGAGTGTCTGCTCGTTGTGCGAGACTTGTGGCAGCGGACTTACTGTGGAGCATAATGGCGATGTATATTCGTGCGACCACTTTGTCTATCCCGACTATAAAATCGGTAATATCCATCGTGACAAACTCTCCGACCTCGCCTATTGCGATAAGCAGTTCGAGTTTGGAGTCTCGAAACGAGCATCACTACCTCGCGAGTGCCGATATTGTCGTCACTATACATTGTGTCACGGCGAGTGTCCGAAACACCGATTTATCGACGACAAGTATGGCGAGAGTGGTAAGAACTATCTCTGCGAGGGCTATCTTCGATTTTTCGACCACGCCGAGCCTTATATGGAGCGGATGAAGGAGTTGATACTCGCCCAAAAACCTGCGGCAGAGGTTATGGAATTTGCCCGCGAGCGACTATCACAGCCAAGTAAATAACGACTACAACAATAGAAAAGCCTATGTCAAACGCAGACATAGGCTTTTTTGTGTGCTCTTTACCGCTAATCTCGCACGGCAGTTGCACCGTAACACTCGAAATATGGGTTACGCAAATCCTCCTTGTTGTATTTCAGAGGCTTGTGTTCGTCGATAGAGTGTGTCGTGCCGCCTGCCTCCGATAATATAAGTTCGGCTGCTGCGGTATCCCACTCGTAGGTGTGAGTGGTACGAGGGTAGTAGTCGATACTTCCTTCGGCAAGCATACAGAATTTGTAGGAACTTCCCTGCTCGATAACCTCCACGTCGGTGTGTAGTTCACGCTTTGCGTCGATGTATTGTTGTGTTTCGGGGGTCTGATGCGAACGCGAAACGGCTATGCGGTACGCTGTGTGCTGCATTGACGATAGAGGTAACTGCTGGCGACGTTTGCAAATCTGCTCGTAGGTATATTCCGCATCAGCAGATGGGTCGATATCGGTTAGTACGTATGCACCTATTTGGCTGCCAGCAATGTAGGCTCTTTTGAGGTATGGTACATATACCACGCTGCAAATAGCCTCTCGGTCTGCCATCAGTGCGATATTTACCGTAAATTCGTTGTTGCCTTTAATAAACTCGATAGTTCCGTCCAATGGGTCCACCAGCCAAAACATCTCCCAATTACGACGCTCGTCGTAGAGCATTTCGCGTCCCTCCTCCGACAAAATCGGAATACGTGTTTCGCCCAACACCTCTTTGATTTTGTTATGGGCAAGACGGTCGGCGATAGTAAGAGGGGTCTTGTCGCTCTTTACCTCGATATTGTAGTCATCGCTATTGTTGTAAACGTTCATAATCTCCCAACCTGCTCTTACGGCTGCATTAAATGCACGAGGGAGTAGGTAGGCTCTGATGTCGTCACTAATCATAACTTGCATACTGTTTTTGTATATCTCAAAGATAACAACTTATTTTCAAAATTACAAAATAGTAACGGTGTTTTTTATAAAATATTTACCAAAGAGCTTGAATTTGACTTAAAATTACACTTTTTGAACGTTTTGTTGTGGGTTTATGTTAAATATGTGGTTGATATTCTCCGTCAAAAGCGAAAAATCGTATATCGTATGCGAGACTCTATTTGGCTTGCGAAGCGAATATGTCAGGGTCGGATATTACTCGTTTTGCATCGCGTGATAACGGTATTTTCGAGAGCAGAAGTTTGGCGGAGACCTCCTCTTTGTGCCGACACTTTTCTATAAGGTAAAAATCTATACCATAGAATTTTACAATCATTATCAAACGGTGTATGGCTGCTGTGTGAAGGTGTTCTGCTGCGTATGCAACAGCTTCGGCTATGGTCTGCAACGATGCTCCCGATCCGATACGCAACAGACGCTCTACATCGAACTCATTTGGAGAGGCTACAAATGCTGATATGCGTCGAATACAGCGACGGCGACGATGTTCGCGAATATGGTCGATAGCACGGGCTACCCAAATGGCGGCCAATACTACTATCAGTATAATGGAAGCGGCGATAATCATAGAGCTACTACTTTGTTTAACAGTCGTGCAGGGAGCAGAGGTTGCGATATGTATTGGTCGATGCCGTTTGCCAGCAACATACAGGCACGCAATGGCTCCT